>JAEDNJ010000033.1 GCA_016302525.1 Phascolarctobacterium sp.
ATGCTCACGGGTGACAACAAAAGGACGGCTGAGGCTATTGGCAAGCAGGTGGGCATAGACGAGGCTGTAGCGCAGGTGCTGCCGCAGGATAAGGAGGTCATTGTCAAACGGCTGCAGACCGAAGGGCACAGGGTTGCCATGGTTGGTGATGGCATTAATGATGCTCCTGCTCTGGCGAGAGCGGATGTGGGCATTGCTATCGGCGCTGGTACAGATGTGGCGATTGAGTCGGCAGATATTGTGCTCATGCGCAGTGATCTTGTGGATGTTTCGCGGGCCATTAAGCTGAGCAAGGGCGTTATGCGCAACATTAAGGAAAACCTTTTTTGGGCGCTCATCTATAACGCTATTGGAATTCCTGTAGCGGCAGGAGTGCTGTATCCGCACTTCGGCATTTTGCTGAATCCGTTGCTGGCAGCCACAGCTATGAGCTGCAGCTCTGTAAGTGTCGTGACGAACGCTTTGCGACTGAGATTTTTTAATATGTAGTTTAAAATGCTATAAGAATATTAAGAGAGCAATTATATATCGACGCTTCCTGTAAAGTATCTAGCGTATTGAGCTCCTAGCTGCTATTGCTTCAACAGCTCATTCGCTAAAAGCTGCAATGGTCGCTTGTCGATAATATAATTGCTCTTTTTAGTTAATAGTGGATTGATTATTGAAGAATGAGCCTAAAAAATTGAAAACCCCCTCGCCAAATTGACGAATTGGGTATATAATATTAAATTGAGTAATTGTATATTACAAGCATATTTATAGACAACTCTAGGAGGGGAAAAGATGAAGCCATATAATAAGCTTAGCGCTGAAATGCTCGATGAGCTCATTGCCGTTGTAGGCAAGGATTATGTGATTGTTGACCCGGAAAGACTGGACCAATACAAGACAGACGAGGAATATGACCCGCGTCGCTTTGTTGTACCGGAAGCAGTAGTCATTCCTGCTAATGCAGAGGAAATTGCTGCTATCGTCAAGCTGTGCAACAAATATAATGTTCCCGTCACTGTTCGTGGCGGCGGCACCTCTTTAGCAGATGGTGCGATTGCTGTGTGTGGCGGTATCATTTTGGTGATGACTCGCCTCAACCGCATTTTAGAAATGAATACCACTGGTATGTATATGGTAGTAGAGGCTGGCGTGCGCACGAAGGATATCCAAAACATGGCCAATGAGGCTGGCTATCTCTACGCTGGCGACCCTTGCTCTGCTGAAAGCTGCCTGATTGGCGGCAACCTGGCTACGAATGCTGGCGGCAACCGCGCTGTACGCTATGGCGTAACCCGTAATCAGGTATACAGCCTGGAAATGGTTACTCCCACTGGCGAAATTGTGGAGCTGGGCGGTCGTTTGAAAAAATGCTCTACCGGCTATTGCATGGAGCAGCTGGTTATGGGCTCCGAGGGTACGCTGGGTATTATCACCAAGGCTACCTTGAAGCTGTGCCCCCTGCCTCCCTATCGCTTTGATATGCTGGCAGTTTTCACTGACCCGCAAAAGGCTATTGATGTCGTGCCTCTGTTAATCCAAGCTGGCGTAAATCCCACCAGTCTGGAATACATGGATAATTCCTATGTGCGTGGCACGGCTGACTTTATTGAGTTTAAGGGCGCTCCCCACTATGAGGATGGTATCTATGTTATCGTCACTGTAGAAACCTTTAACGAGGACGAGCTTGATATGAAGATGGAGCAGCTGGCAGAGCTGTGCGAGGAGGCTGGCGCTGTAGAGGTGCTGGAGGCTGACGACCGTATTTGGGCTATGCGCCGCAACTGTCAGGAATCCATTAGCCTAGTTTCCAAGGTTTCCCTGACAGATGATGTGGTTGTGCCCACAGAGAAAATTGCTGACCTCATTAAAAAGATTATGGAGGTTAGCGAAAAATATCCCTTCCCCGTACCTGCAAAGATTAATGCTCATGTGGGCGACGGCAACCTGCACATTGTGCTCTGCAAGGGCGAGCTTTCTGATGAGGACTGGGAAAAATATGTCCACGAATTCCATGAAGAGGTTTATGCTTATGCCTATGCTCAGGGTGGCCGCTTAGCTGGCGAGCACGGCATTGGCGCCAAGAAGCTGAGCTACATGGAAGAATTTACGCCTGCTGGGGAGCTGGAGCTCATGCGCAGAATTAAGCTGGCCTGGGACCCCAATTTGATTCTCAACCCCGGCAAGGTATTTGATGTAAAATAAGACGGAGAAGGACTAATGTATAATAAAGTAACTCCTGAATTTTTAGCTGAGCTAAGGCTGGCCTTGGGCGCAGACTATGTTTATACGGACGAGGGTACGCTGGACCGCTATAAAACAGACGAGGAAGCGGATGAACGCTGCTTTGCTGTGCCGGAGGCTGTGGTAAAGCCCGGCAGCGCTGAGGAAATCGCCGCTGTCATGAAGCTCTGCAATAAATATCTGGTGCCGGTGACGGTACGAGGCGGCGGCACTGGCCTAGGTGATGGGGCTATTGCCCAGCAGGGCGGCATTGTGCTCTTAATGGAGCGGCTCAATAAAATCATTGAGCTGAACAAGGAGGCAATGTACCTGATTGCGGAGGCTGGCGTGCTGACCAAGGATATTCAGGCTCTGGCGAACGCTGAGGGTCTGCTCTATGCTGGCGACCCCTGCTCTGCCGACAGCTGCCAAATTGGCGGTAATCTGGCTACGAATGCTGGCGGCAACAAGGCCGTGCGCTATGGTGTCACCCGTCATCAGGTTTATGCTGTGGAAATTGTTACCCCTGAGGGCGAGATTGTACAGCTAGGCGGTCGCCTGAAAAAATCCTCCACGGGCTACTGCATGGAGCAGCTGGTGATTGGCAGCGAGGGTACGCTGGGCGTTATTACCAAGGTAACCTTAAAGCTGCAGCCCCTGCCACCCTACAGAATGGACCTCCTGGCTATCTTCCACACCCCTGTGGAGGCCATTAGCGTGGTTAGCAAAATTGCTCAGGCAGGGATTAACCCTACGAGCATAGAATATATGGATAACGCCAATGTTCGCACCACCTCGCAGTTTTTAGACTTCCCCGGTGCCCCGCATTTAGAGGATGGTATTTATGTCATCATTGCCGTGGAAACCTTTAGCGAGGAGGAGCTGGAGCAAAAGGTGGAGAAGCTGGACGAGCTTTGCACAGAATGTGGCGCTGTTGAGGTTCTGGAGGCAGATGAGCGCATTTGGAATATGCGCCGCAACTGTCTCGAATCTGTGCGGCTGGTGAGCCTCGTTTGCACTACAGATGATGTGGTGGTGCCCGTAGATGAGCTCAGCGACATGGTGAAGTTCATCATTGAGACGGTTAAGAAATATCCCTTCCCTTTGCGTATCAATGCGCATATCGGTGACGGCAATCTGCATATTGTGCTGTGCAAGATGGAGCTGACGGACGAGGAATGGGAGGAGCAGCTGAGCAGGTTTACCGAGGAGGTTTATACCTATGCCTATGCTCATGGCGGCAGGCTGTCGGGCGAGCACGGTATCGGCTCGAAAAAGGCGGGCTTCTTGGAACGCTTTACGCCCAAGGGAGAGCTGGAGCTGATGCGGCTGATAAAAAGAGCCTGGGACCCCAAGTTAATTTTGAATCCTGGTAAGGTGTTTAACGCTTAGGCTTAAACTAGAATAGACTTACAAAAGTAGTATGGAAAGGTTGGAAAGAAAATGAAAAAGTATAATCCCGTTACTGAAGAGGTACTAGAGGAGCTGCGTGCTGCCCTGGGTGCAGAATATGTGCGTGCTGATGAAGGAACTCTGGACCGCTATAAGACTGATGAAGAGCCGGATCCGCATTATCATCATCTGCCTGAGGTAGTTGTACTGCCCGGCAGCACAGAAGAAGTGGCTGCAGTAATGAAGATTGCTAATAAATATATGGTTCCCGTAACTCCGCGTGGTGGCGGCACCAGCGTATCCTGCGGTGCAGTGCCCGTATGTGGTGGTATCGTGCTCTTAATCGAGCGCCTGAATAAAATTATTGAGCTCAATACTGATGCTATGTATATGACTGTGCAGGCTGGCGTTTTGACGAAGGAAATTCAAGCTAAGGCTAATGCAGCAGGCCTACTCTATGCTGGCGATCCCTGCTCTGCTGAAAGCTGCATGATTGGCGGCAACCTGGCTACCAATGCTGGCGGTAACAAGGCTGTACGCTATGGCACAACCCGCCACCAGGTATATTCCTTAGAGGTTGTTACTCCTACTGGCGAAATCACTACCCTCGGCGGTCGTTTGAAAAAATGCTCCACCGGCTATTGCTTAGAACAGCTCATGATGGGCTGTGAGGGCACGCTGGGCATTATCACCGGCGCTACCTTAAAGCTGCTCCCTCTGTGCCCCTATCGCGTAGACATCTTTGCTGTTTTCACTGATGTAAACAAGGCTGTTAATCTGGTGCCCATGCTGATTAAGGCTGGTCTTAATCCTACTAGCGTAGAATTTATGGATAATTTCTTTGTACGCGCTGCCTGCGACTACAGTGACATCCGTTTACCTCATTATGAGGATGGTAACTATGTTATCGTTACTGTAGAGACCTATAATGAGGACGAGCTGGACAGCAAGATGGAGCAGCTAGACGAAATCTGCACTGCTGCTGGCGCTGACTATGTAGGCGAGGCTGACGAGCGCGTTTGGACTGTACGCCGCAACTGCTTAGAGGGCTCTAAGGCTCTGTCCAAGGTAAGCACCTCTGACGACCTAGTTGTGCCGCAAAACCTCATTGCCTCCACTATCTCTACCCTCTGTGAGGAAGCAAAGAAATTCCACTTCAAGGTTTGCACTCTGGCCCATGCTGGCGATGGCAACCTGCACTTTAATATCCTGAAAATGGATATGGAGGACGAGCTGTGGGAGAAAGAGGTTAAGGAGTTCCACGAAATTTGCTACAAATACATCTACAGCGTAGGCGGTCGTATGTCTGGCGAGCATGGCATTGGCTTCAAGCACGTTTATGACCTAGAGCAATACTGCGACCCTGTAGAAATGAGCATTATGAAATCCATTAAGAAGGCTTTGGACCCGAATCTCATTCTGAATCCGGGCAAGCTGATTGATGTAGAATAAGATTAAATTCTGAGCCTGCCAGGGCTCTTAGCTAACAAGGGCTCTGGCAGCTATGAGTAAAGGTTGAAGAACAATGGCTAATAATACCTCAACTGGTATGGCAATCAAGGGGAGCAAGCTGCGTATGCAGCAGGTGGCTAACAATTCTCTGTGGCGGGAGCGGCTCAATGCCCTGCTAGAGGATGAGCTGCAATGGCTGAGCCCGATTGCCAAAACCAATTTTCTAGAATATCAGTTGAATCAGGACGAGGTGCTGAGGTTCTTTATGACTACAGCAGCAGAGGCCAACAGCATTTTTGCCTTTTGGCCCCGTCGCCAGCCGAGCTGGGATGGCATTGCTGTAGGTAAGCAGGGAACTCTGTATCTTTTTGTGGCGCAATCACACACCAAGGAGAAGGCAGGCAAGCTGGCTGCAGCAGACCCGAAAAACAGAGAGCTCATTCGTCAAACCATGCAGAGGATTCAGGAAACCTATTATCCTCAGGGAGAGTTTTCGCTGTGGGTAGAGGGGTATTATCAGCTGGCTAATAAAATTACCTTCCTGCGGATATTCCAGGAGCGCGAGAGAATGCTGCGGGCCCTGCATTTACGGCAGGTGAAGCTGGTCTTTTTGAGCTTTGCCGAGGATGTGACCCTGGGCAAGATGGCGGCAGGCGTTGAGGACTGGCAGCATTTTTGGCTGGGCCAAACTCTGGAAAATGGCACTGCCATTCCTGGGGTAATTGAGCTTTTGACAGGCAAAAGAGAGCTGCCGCGCGACCTCTTGCTGGTTAATTTTAATCTTACTAAAGGGGCCATGAGCCTGCTTTAAGAAGAATTTTAGACAAAAACGCAAATTCTAGCAGGATTTTTGCAAAGTATGGAGAAATAGGTTGATTAACATCTTTTTTCATTTATCTTGTTTTGAGTTTTAAAAGGAGCAATTTAGATTGAGTACATTCGACAAGGTCATGTTGGCTACAGATTTAACGCCGCAGTCCGACAATTTGCTAGGATGTTTAATGAGTCTGTGCCCTGATGTGGAGACTGAAATCGTATTGGCGCACGTGTTTGATGATGACGAAGACGCCGACCCCCACGGTAGTCACTATAAGGAGGCTATCAACCATTTAGCAAGCTATAAGGAGAAGCTGGCGGGAGCTGGCTATGAGAGTATTGCTGTGCACACTCCTGAGGGAGATGATGCAGACGAGGTGCTGAATAAGCTGGCAGAAAAGCTTGAGGTAGACCTCGTGCTGGTGGCTTCGCATGGCAAGGGCTTTTTTGAGCGCACCTTCCATGGCAGCACTACCTATGATTTAGCTAAGGACATCACTATTCCTCTCTTTATTGACAGGGATGATGATGATGACAATAATGATAAGCTGCTGGCTAATATTTTGGTAGCAACTGATTTTTCTAAGCGCTCGCTGGAATCCTTAAATGTGATTCGTGCTCTGCGTGAGCACGTGGGCAAGGTGCATTTTCTGCACGTCATTGAGCATTATCGTGACCATCAGGAATATCGCAATAAGCGTAGTGATGCCGAAATGCAGCTCGAAGAGCTGGTGGAGGAAATCAAGACCTTTGGCGTAGAGGCTGATTATCATGTGGCTAAGGGCACTGCTTCCAAGAGAATAGCCGAGCTGGCTGAGCAGGAAAACATCAGCATGATTATGCTGGGGCGTGGCGGCACAGACATGGCTACGGGTCTGGAGCTGGGCAGCACTGCTGAAAATGTCATTCTTAAGGTGGATAGATCGCTCTTACTCTTGCCTGTTGATGATAACGACGACTAATTTGAATTGCTTTTATAAAGTTTTTAACAATTTTTGCCTATTTTTGCTAAAAAGTGCTTGACTTTTCAAGCTCATATCTGTATAATATCACTTGCAGTCACAAAAGGCTGCAAGTGAATATTGAACTGGCAATTATGCCCAATTTCAACCTTGGAGAGATGACCGAGTGGTTGAAGGTGCACGCCTGGAAAGCGTGTGTACGAGGAATCGTACCAAGGGTTCGAATCCCTTTCTCTCCGCCACTTAAAAAGCTGCCGCGTAAGCGGCTTTTTTTGCAAATGCTTCTCTATAGAATCGTATATGTCGAGTCCTGCGCAATGGGAGCCTGTGAACCAGGTCAGGTCCGGAAGGAAGCAGCCTTAAGCGGATACTTTCATGTGCCGCGGGGGTGCTCTATATATACGATTCTATAGGGGAGTATTTTTGTTTGTCGATGGTTGTTTCTAGGCTTGGCAGCTTAGCTGGCAGCTTCGTGCAGCTTAGCCTGCCGCATCGAGCCCTGAGATAGGTTTAAGCTTCTATTTAAGATTATTTAAGTTTATTCTATTTTTAACTAGCATTTATTTACATTGTGGTATATAATATAATGAGCATAGAAGTGAGTAGATAATTATTTGTAAAAATAACAAGGCGTTTAGAGAAAAATACGCTGTTTTTAGGTGAATACAAGCGTGCTAAGCCTAGGCTTAGCTGGCAAAAAGTAGCCTGCTTGCTAAGAATTAGCAATAATGAAAAGAAATATTTTGCATATGTCTAACTAGGCTTTGCATATTATCGCTGCACAGGCACAGGGAAGGAAGGGGTTAGTAATGAGAAGAATAACAAGCTTATTAATGGCTGTTTTGCTGCTAGTTTTAATGCTGGTAGGCTGCGGCAAGGAAAGCAAGTCTACTAAGGCGCCCAATGGCAAGGAAAAGGTAACGGTGGCTCTGTGGGGCAACGATTTATTGGAGCATTACACGAGGTATTTGTGTGAAAGCTTTCCTGAGGTCGAGTTCAAGTTCGTGCTGGCAACAAATTCCACTGATTATTACAAGTTCCTGCATAAGCATGGCAGTCTGCCAGATATCTTAACCGTGCGCCGTTTCTCTCTGCGTGATGCTGAGACCATGCGCGGCGAGCTCTACGATTTGTGCAATACAGAGGTTGCTTCTACCTTCTACGGCACTTATCTGGACAGCTATACCTATAAGGATGGCACTATTAACTGGCTGCCGGCCTGCGCTGTAGTGGACGGCATTATTGCGAACAAGACCCTGTTTAAGGAGCATAATATTCCCCTGCCCCATGATTATGACAGCTTTGTGGCTGCCTGCAAGGCCTTTGAGGCGAAGGGCATTCGTGGCTTTGCTGCCGATTATGGTCAGGATTACACCTGCAAGGAAATTCTGCAGGGCTGCGACATTCCCCAGCTAGTGTCTATGGAGGGTAGAGAATGGCGCCAGCAATACGAAAGCGGCAAGACCGACAAGCTTTCTGAAAAGGTTTGGCTGCCTGTTTTTGAGCGCTTCCTACAATTTAAAAAGGACACCTTTATTCGTCCAGAGGATGCTAAGGCTACCAATTGGGCTCCTAAGGAAATGTTTATCAAGGGTAAGCAGGCTATGTACCGTGGCACTGGCACGGATGCTACTATGTTTGTTGCCCGCAATGGCGACGAAAACATTATGTTGCCCTATTTTGGCAAGCAGGAGAAGGATAACTGGTTCTTAACCTATCCTGCCTTCCAGGTAGCGCTCAATAAAAAGAGCATGGAAAATCCTGAACGCAAAAAGCTGCTCCTGAGGATTTTAGGCGCTATGCTGAATCAGGAGGGTCAACGCAATATCAACCGCGGCAACAACATGGTTCCCTATAACAAGGATGTTAAGCTGGAGCTGCTGCCCAACCTGCAAAATCTGCAGCCTTATATCGAAAGCAACAAGATGTATATTCGTCTTGCTTCTAACGAGATGTTTAGAGCCTCTAATGTTGTCGTACAAAGAATTATCAAGGGCGAAATCAATGATGCTCGTACTGCCTATAAGGAGTTTAATGAGGAGCTGGCCAATGATGGCGAGAAAGCTCCCGTTGTCATAAGCTTTAAGGAGCATTATTCCTCCGATTTTGACCCACAGCACGGCGACCAGGCGGCTTCTGTAATTATGAACACTGTACGCAAGTCTCAGGGCACGGATTTACTCTTTGTGCAGAGCTGCTATGCAAGCAGTGACATTTTCAAAGGCGACTATACAAAAAAAGAGCTGGGCTATTTAAGTCATATTGACGGAGCCCTGCCGATGAAGGTTACAATGACAGGTGACCAGGTCTATGAGCTGATTGAAAAAACTCTGGCGGCTCGGCACGGTTTTGGCGTTGTTTCTAACGACAGCACGCTTTATGTCTCCAGTGGCTTTGAGATGGATTTGTCACGCACGAAGGATGGCTATAAGCTGAACAAGCTCACTAGGGACGGCAAGGAATTCGATCGCAAGGCGAAGTACACCATTCTGCTGATGGGCGACCGTGGCTGGACCAGCGGTATGGTGGTGACAGAAATGGGCCTGACGGATTATACCTACTATCTGCCACGCACTGATAATATTCTCTACAAGCATTTGGTTACAGAGGGCAAGTCCTTAGAAAAACCGACCGATTATATTAAGATTCACTAAGCATCAGCTGCAGGCTGAGAAAGGATGTTAGACTATGAAAAAGCAGTCTCTGCAGGACAAGGACATAAGCAGATATTTCAAGCCTGCCATTATCAGCCTTGTACTGCTGGCACTCTTAGTAACGGGCGGTCTGTATGTGAGTGAATTCTTTATGGGGCAGGTTGCTCAGGAGCGTTCTTTCCAGCTAAAGGAAATGAGTAAGCAGATTCGTACCAATCTGAATCATAACATTGACACTAACTGGATTTATCTGGCTGCTATTAAAAGCTCTATTAAGGACGATATTTATTATAATGAGGCCGAGGCTCAGCAGGCTGTGCGCAGGCTGGAGAAGCACTTTTTTACGAAGGAGCTGGACTGCGCTCTCATGCTCTTAGATGATATGGGCGTGGGCTATACAAGTTCGGGTAATATCGGCATTTGGAATGATATTAGATTCCTGGCAGATGGTGCTGATAGGCACACCTTTGTTTCCGAGACGAGAAATATTAAGGGCAATTACATGGCCTTTGTGGAAAAGCTAGAGGGTGCTATTGCCAATGATACGGGCTTGAAGCTTACCCATATTGTCATGCTTAAGGATATTCGGAGTATGAAAAAGTATTATACTACTGAGTCCTACGGTGGTCATGCTGCTACCTATATCATTAACGAAAAGGGCAATAAGGCTTTTCTTGATGCCAGTCAGGGAGATATTCTTGGCGTGCGCAATATACGTAAGGCTTTGCGCGAGGGTGTTTATGCTGAAAAAAATGGCTTTAATAAGATGATGGAGACCCTGGATAAGGATGGCATTTCCAGTGCTAATATTCTTTTAGATGGCAGGGAGTTTTCTTATTGTATTGCTAAAATGAAGGGCTACGATATTTCGGTAATGCTTTTGCTGCCCTCTGAATATGTTGCTGTCAGCACGATGAAGATGCTGGAGTCTTCTGTTGGAGTTATGGTTATCTTTACCGTTATCCTGCTGGGCCTGGCATTTTTAGCTATGATCAGCTTCGGTAAGGCACGGCGCAGCAGTAAGATGTATAAGGTAGAGCAGGAAACAAACAAAAGGCTCGACAAGCTGCGTATGGCGGCAGAGGATGCTCTGAAGGTTGCGGAGGCTGCCAACAAGGCTAAGAGTACCTTCCTGTCCAACATGAGCCATGATATTCGTACGCCCATGAATGCGATTATTGGCTTTACTTCTTTAGCTCTGAATAGTATTCATGATGGTGCGAAGGTTGAGGATTATTTGGAGAAGATTTTGGGCGCCAGCAAGCATTTGCTGAGCCTGATTAATGATATTTTGGATATGAGCCGTATCGAAAGCGGCAAGGTGATTATTGAAGAGGAAGCAATAGACTTTAAGCAAATGCTCCAGGAGCTGCATAATATTGTAGCAGGTCAGGCAGAGGCAAAGGGTCTGGAGCTGAGCATGGATACTACTGGCTTAGTCTATACTGCGGTGTACTGTGATGAAACCCGTATGAAGCAGGTGGTGCTGAATCTTATTAGTAATGCGATTAAGTTTACTGATTCTGGCGGCAAGGTTTTTGTTGGCGTCAGGAATATTGGTACGCTCAGTGAGGGTAAGGCTCTCTTTGAGCTGCGTGTCAAGGATGATGGCATTGGTATGAGCGAGGAATTCTCTCAGCATGTGTTTGAGCCCTTCGAGCGTGAGCAGACCTCTACTGTCAGCAAGATTCAAGGTACTGGCTTAGGCATGGCTATTGCTAAAAACATTATTGAGATGATGGGCGGCACCATTGAGGTAAAAACCAAGAAGGGCAAGGGCACAGAGTTTATCCTGAACTTCAAGCTGAGGCTGCAGAGCAAGGCAGAGGCTAAGGCTGCGGAAGCCAGGAAGGAGCTCATGCCGCAGGAGCAGGATTTTACTGGCAAGCGCTTGCTGCTGGTTGAGGATAACGAGCTCAATA
>JAEDNJ010000217.1 GCA_016302525.1 Phascolarctobacterium sp.
ACAATCATGGTAGTTTTTTCTGCAGCCAGAGCCTTCATGGTCTTGAGCACCTCGCCCGTCAGCTCCGGATCTAAAGCCGAGGTAGGCTCGTCAAACAGCATAATCGCCGGCTTCATGGCCAGGGCACGGGCAATAGCCACACGCTGCTGCTGTCCGCCAGAAAGCTGCAAGGGATAAGCCTTAGCTTTTTCAGACAGGCCAACCTTAGCTAGCAGGGCCATAGCCTCCTTTATCACCTCGTCCTTATTGCGTTTTTGCACCTGCACAGGAGCCTCAATAAGGTTTTCCAGCACTGTCATATGCGGGAAAAGGTTAAACTGCTGGAAAACCATGCCCATTTTGGTCACCAAACGGCGCACATCAGCAGGCTTGACATAAACAGCACCCTTGCCCTCGTCCTTGCACAGAGCCTCGCCTTCAATTTCGATAGTACCCTTTTGAATCTCCTCCAGCTTATTCAGGCAGCGCAAAATCGTACTCTTGCCACCGCCAGAGGGTCCAATAATAGCTACGCACTCACCCTCTTTGACCTCTAAATCAAAGCCCTTCAGAACATGGAGGTCACCAAAGCTTTTATGAATACCTGTAGCCTTAATTCTTACATCACTCATCAGCTCATCCTCCTAGTTCACATACTTCGTATAGCGGTTTTCCAAATAGTCAAACAGCACGGTTAAGATCAGCGTTGCCAAAAGATAAAAGGCTGCTGCCACAATAAAGGGCGTAATATTAAAGTCACGCTGTACCAGATTTCTGGTGGTACGCATTAAATCGTTCATAGCTAAAACATAAACCAGAGAGGTATCCTTAACCAGAGTAATGGTTTCATTGCTCAGCGGCGGCAGAATAATGCGCACAACCTGCGGCAGAATAACACGGCGCATGGTCTGCGCATAGCTCATGCCCAGAGTGTGGGCTGCCTCATATTGACCCTTGGGAATAGCGCCGATACCAGAACGGAAGATTTCACAAAAATAAGCTGCATAGTTGCAGGCAAAGGCTACAATAGCCGCCGAAAAGTCGGTCAGCAAAATGCCGGCTGCCGGCAAAGCAAAATAAAAGAAGAATAATTGCAGCATTAAGGGAGTGCCGCGCATCAGCCAAACATAAAACTGAATCAGCTTGCGCAGCGGGGTGAGCTTGGACATTCGCCCTAAGGCCAGCAAAAGACCGCCAGGCAGCGAGAACAACAGTGTCAGCGCAAAAATAGACAGGGAAACGCTCACACCATCTAAGAGCTGCGGAATAATATAGATAACGTAATCCATCTTTTCTCCTAACCTAAAATAAAGGGACCGACACCCTCGGTCCCTTAAAAGCATTGAGTATAACAGCTGATATACTGCTTAAGCACGAGTATATCTCATCTACTAGTCTAGTGAACAATGATAAATACTTAATTATTTTTTGTCGTATTTAATCATATCTGCGCCCAGCCATTGCTCGCAGATTTTCTTTGCAGTGCCATCTGCTTTCATTTCGTCCAGAGCCTTGTCAATCTTTGCGATTAATTCCTTGTCATCAGGACGGAAGGCAACAGCAACAACCTCATCTGCTAACGGAGTAGGCATAACCTCATATTTGCCAGGATTCTTCTTGTTGTAGTCATAAGCTAAAACAGCATCAGCAATCAGGCAGTCAACGCGTTTGTTATCCAAATCCATGTAGGCAGCCGGGAAATCAGGATATTTGTTCAGCTTCTTTAAGGATTTGCCTAATTCCTTATCTCTTTGGGTTAAGATGTAATCGCCTGTGGAGTCATCTTGAACGCCAACAGTCTTGCCAGCTAAGCCAGCCTTGTTGGCAATCTTGTCGCCCTTACGAACAACAATCATTTGCGCATTGTTCAGATATGCCTTGGACAGGCCATAAACCTTTTGGCGTTCCGGGTTAACGGTGAAGCAGTTCCAGATAGCATCAATGCGTTTGGATTTAATTTCTGCTTCCTTTGCGCCCCAGTCGATAGGCTTAAATTCGGGGTTCAGGTTTGCGCGTTTGCAAGCCTCTTTAGCTAAATCGATATCCAGACCAACGATTTTGTTGTCTTTATCGCGGAAGCCCATAGGAGCAAAGTTGTCATCCAGACCGATAACGATTTTTTTAGCAGGCTCAGCTTTTTTCGGAGCATCAGCCTTCTTTTCGCCGCCACCGCAGCCAACCATCATAACTAACATAGCAGCGCTCATCATACCAACTAATAATTTTTTCATAATACTCCAACCTTTCTAATCTACACTCACCCTCAAGGGTCGTGGAAATTTGCACATCCTTATTATACTTTAGTTTATTAAATTTGTAAAGTAGCAAAATGTAGATTTTTAAAGTTTTTTTGGAG
>JAEDNJ010000034.1 GCA_016302525.1 Phascolarctobacterium sp.
TAACCTTTGCCTACAAGACTCGCGAAACTAAAGCTTTTTTCGAACAGAAATGTCTTGTAGGGGGGACGATTATGCTATAATATTATCATAGTTGTAAACTCACGCTGTACTTTCGCTATTTTGGCACAGAGCAGAGTGAGCACAGCAGGCATAGGGGTCAGGAATAAGAGGCTTGCCTTTTAAATGAGCAGAGCAAAAATTACATTACTGGCCTAGCATTACCTTTGCCTACAAGACTCGCGAAACTAGCTCATTATTTCTAACAAAAATGTCTTGTAGGGGGGGGGTAAATGTGTTATAATATCGCTATAGTGGTTTACACTAGTTGAAATTTAAGTATTCATAGAAGAGAACAGTGTGAAGAAAATAAGCATAGGGGTCAGGAAAATGTATGATTCAGTTTTAGACAAGCTGTGTGAAGAACTAAACAAGGGCTATTTGTCAGACCTTAAATGGCTAAGTCAGGCTGACAGAGTAGAGGCTGGCCTCATCCTTCAGCGTACCAGAGCTGAGGACTTTTCGGTTGTCTCGTGGAATGATGCCTATAGCTATCTGACTGGTAGCAGGGTAAAGGCTTCTGCCGAAGAGGCAAGGGCGAGGCTCATCCAATGGCTAAGTGAATAAAAATTTTGGGACCGTAACAGGTCCCTTTTTCTTTTGTAGGCTTATTTCATATCAGTTATACAAGCCTTGATAGCGGTAGTAGAAAAGCAAATTCTTCTTAGTTTGTTATAAATGAATTTAGTTGAAGTGCGCAGCTAAGCTGGGCAACAATTTGCTGATTTTAAAATACATATTTGCAATTAGTTATGAAAAGTACAGGGGATAGCAGGGTCGTGCTGCAAAAGAATTTGCTTTTGTAGTTTAAATGAGCTATAATAACTCTATTATAGCTTTAAGGGTGTTGTGCAAAAAGCTATACGAGGTAGGTGTAAAAGTGAGTGAGATAGTGTTAGTAACAGGCGGAGCTCGCTCCGGCAAAAGCGAATTCGCTGAGCGCTATGTATTGCATTATTCCCCCAGGTGCGATTACATTGCGACAGCAGAAATTCTTGATGAGGAAATGGCTGAGCGGGTGCGTTTGCATCGAGAACGCCGTGATGCTCGCTGGGTTAATCACGAGGCGCCTTATCACGCAGAGGAAACCTTCGCTAAGCTTGGCGAGGAAACGCAGGCCGTGCTCTTTGATTGCCTGACTATCTATATGTGCAATTTATTCTATGGCAAGGAAGCTCCCCAGGGAAGCTTTTTAGAGCGCTGTGATTTTGTTTTTGCACAAATAGACAGACTGCTGGAGGCTGCCAGAAGGAGCGGCAAGCGTGTAGTCTTTGTTTCTAATGAGGTGGGCTGCGGTATTGTGCCCGACAACCAAATGGCAAGGGAATACCGAGACCTGGCAGGCTGGGTGAACCAGCGTGTAGCCCAGGCAGCGGACAAGGTTTTTTACTGCGTAGCAGGTCAGGCTGTGGATGTGAAAAGGCTGGCCTTTAAATTTGAAGACGAGGAATAGTTTTATGGAAAAGATACAGATACCGGCCTTAGACATGGCTAGGGCAGAGCAGGTAAGAGCCTGCTTTGCTGCTATGCCTAAGGCAGGAGCGAATTTAGGTAAGCTGGAGGATATGGCTGTGCAATATGCTGCCATGTCTGGCAAGGAGCTGCCCAAGACAATCAAGACCGCTACACTGCTCATGTGTGGCGACCATGGTATTGCTAAATACGGCGTGAGCGCCTTTCCGCAGGAGGTCACCAGACAGATGATGGTGGGCTATATGCGCGGAACAGCTGGCGCTATGGTCTTAGCTGAGCACGCTAAGGCTAATGTAGTAGTGTGCGACATGGGCACAGCCTTTGACCAAAGCGATTTGCCCAATGTACGCCAGCTCAAGGTAGCTTGGGGCACCAACGATTTTACGCAGGGCCCGGCTATGAGCTTAGAGCAGGCAGAGCTGGCTCTGCACCGTGGTATGGAGGTTGCAGACGAATTTATCGACAAGGGCTACAATCTTTTGGTTACCGCAGAAATGGGCATTGCTAATACCACTTCAACAGCAGCTATTGCCAGCGCCTTTTTGGGCATTGACCCTCTATTAACAGTAGGGCGTGGCTCTGGCATTAATGACGCGCGTTTGCAGGTAAAGCGCCAGGTTGTTATTGACGGCTTAGCTAAAAATAAACCTAAGCTGGGCGATGGCCTCGATATTTTGCAGAAGGTGGGTGGCTACGACCACGCCGGCTTAGCTGGCATGATTATTGCCGGCGCTAAGCGCAGAGTGCCTACGATGGTGGATGGCGTGAACGCTACGGCAGCAGCCCTCATTGCCTATGGCATTTATCCTGAATGTCGCAACTATATGCTTTGCTCGCACTTGAGCAGCGATATTTCCCACCGCAAGATGCTGGAGCTGCTGGAGCTAACGCCGATTGTGGATGCCGGTATGCGCTTGGGAGAGGGCACGGGTGCCTGCTTAGCAATTCCTATTTTGCAAATGGCTATGGACCTTTATCATAAATTGGGCAAGGTGAAATAATGTACCATTTTATTACCTGCTTAGAATTTTTGACCCGCCTGCGTTTTTCTCAGCGCAGCGAGTGGCATGATGACGACTTTAGCCGCAGTGTGCCCTACTTTCCTTTAGTGGGTCTGGTCATGGGGCTTTTTATGGCAGCCGTTAACTATGGGCTGGTCTGGCTCGACACGCCCACCTTCATGCGGGCTGTGCTGCTGATTTTGGCTGAGCTGGTCATCATTGGCGCACTCATGTACGACGGCTACATGGACACTAGTGACGGTGTCTTTAGTGCCCGCGATAGGGAGCGTATGCTGGAAATTATGAAGGACAGCCATGTGGGCTCTAACGCTGTCATTGCGCTGGTCTGCCTCGTGCTATTGAAGGTGGCTGCCTATACCTGCATAGAGCCGCTGAAGCTGAGCTATGCTTTTGTAGCTATGTTCGTGGCAACTAGAACCTTTATGGTGCTCTACATTGTCAACTATCCCTATGCTAGGAAAACAGGCATTGGGCATATGTTCAAGGCCTATGCCAAGCCGGTCTATACCTATGTGGCCTTTGGTCTCGGTCTAGCGCTTACTGCTGCCTGTGGGCTGCCCTATCTTTATACGGCGGCAGGTGCCTTGCCCACTTCCTCACAAGGCAGCTAGGCGGTCTTACAGGTGACACCTGGGGCTTTTTAACGGAATGTGGCTTTGTAATCTATATGATGTTAGGTGTTTATATATTAAGATAAGGAGGGCAAAATGCATATAGAAGAAATTATTGGCAAGATAAGGCCTCTCAATGAAAATTGTGTGCGTTTAGCTCAAGAGCGCTTTGACGCGCTGATTAAGCCTATTGGCAGCCTTGCGAAGCTGGAAAAGATGACTACCCGCTATGCAGGCATTATCGAAAAATACAAAAAGGAAGAGCTGGAATATCCAAAAAAGGTGCTGCTGGTCTGGTGCGGCATTGAACAGGCTCAGGCAGCAGAAAAGGTTCTGCGCGGTCAATGGCCTGTTAATGTTTTGGCTCAGTCCGTAGGTGCCAAGGTGCATACCCTGCTAGTGACAGCTGCCAGCCTCACAGAGGCTTTGGAGGAGGGCTCTGACCTCGTACAGGAAATAGCTTCTAAGGAAGAATGTGATGTGCTCGCCTTTGGCTGTCTGGCTGATTCTAAGAATGCAGTGGTACAGGCTGCTATGGCTGGTGGTATGCTGCAGGCTGCAGCTTTAAGAGTGCCTGTTATCCTAGATGGCGTGGCAACCAGTGCGGCTGCTGGCAAGGCTATCCAGCTGGCAGAGGGCGTGAAGGAATTTTTCATGGCTGGTCATGTGTCTGATGAGGAAGGAGCCGAGGCAGAGCTCGCTAAGCTGGGCTTAGATGCTCCCCTGCGCCTGAATATTCCCAGTGGGGCAGGCGAGGGTGCTGTTATAGCGATGAGCCTTTTAGACGCTGGCATTAGAGCCTACAAGGATATGGAAACCTTTGAGGAGGCTGGCGTGCACGACGAAGTCAAGGACTTTTCTCGCAAGGAGGAAAAGCAGGGCTCACATTGGCAGCAGGAGTGCTAAAGGAGAAGGCTTATGGGCAGAATCTATTTAATTCGTCACGGTGAAACCGACAGCAATAGCGGTAAGCTGTTTCAGGGACAAATGAATACGCTTTTAAATCCTGCTGGCTTAGCGCAGGCCGAGCAAATGGCAAGTTATATGCAAAGCATACCTCTGGATGCCATTTATTGCAGCTCGCTGCTGCGGGCGCGCATGACGGCTGCTCCCTTGGCCTTGGCTAAGAACATGGCCTATAAGCCCATGACTGAGCTGGAGGAAATCAGCTTTGGCGATTGGGAGGGAGTGTCCTTTAAGGAGCTGCACCGCGAGCACGCAGAGGAAATGCGTACCTTTCTGGAGCGACCGGGCGACTTTACGCCGCCTAACGGTGAAAGCTTTAAAATGGCACAGGAGCGCTGTCTTAAGGGCTTGGAGAAAATCCTTGCGCAGGAGGGGCATGACAAAAATATTGCCATCGTCACTCATGGCGGCATTATCAGGCTGTTTTTGTGCTATTTTCTCGACATTCCTTTAAACAGCTTGTGGAAAATGGCGATTCGCAATGTCTCTGTTTCGATTGTTTTTGACTCTAACGGCTATTTTATGGTGGAGTGTGTCAATGACGACCATTTCCTGCAAAGGACAGGTTTGGGCGGTTATATTAGCATAGTATAAAATGTAGATAAAATTATTTTGTATACAAGACGATACTTGTTGACAAATAGAATTGGCTAATTTATACTAATACTGGTGTATCTCAGTTCTCCCTTAGGGTTTTAACAGTTTCTATCATAGTCGCTTGGCCTTGGTACTTAGTGGTAATATCTTAAATGAGTTCTTTGGGGTAAATACAATGATAGGAGAGTTAATCTATGGAAGACAAAATTTTGAACTGTGTAGAATGCAACGAAGAATTTGTATTCTCTGCTTCCGAACAAGAATTTTATGCTGCAAAGGGTTTCACCAACGAGCCGAAACGCTGCCCTAAATGCCGTGTAGCTCGTAAACAACGCATGGGTATCCAGGTTCCTGAGCGTCCGCAACGCGAAATGTTCCCCGCTGTTTGCGCTGAATGTGGTAAGGAGACCATGGTTCCCTTCAAACCTTCTAACGACCGTCCGGTTTACTGCCGCGATTGCTTCAACGCTCGTAAGAACGGCTAATTTTTGTTAACTGACAGGTGTGGCTGGTGCTGCACCTGTTTTTTGTTTATCTTTTGTCTTTTTGACTTGAAGAAACTTGGCTTTTGTTGTACAATAGGCTTAGCATAATGCGTCATTGACGCACAGGGAGGAATTTACTATGAATAATGCTGCAAAAACAGCTATGAATTTACAAGACAGCTTTTTAAATCATGTGCGCAAGGAAAACCTAGGTGTTGTTATTTACCTGATGAACGGCTTCCAAATTCGTGGCCTGGTGCGTGGCTTTGATAACTTTACTGTTATTATCGAAAACGAAGGCAAGCAACAATTAGTGTATAAGCACGCAATTTCTACCATTGCTCCGGCAACTAATATCACCATTATGCAGCCGGAAAAAAGAGACTGATTTTAAAGCTTAGGAAAACGGCGCCACGGCGTTGTTTTTCTTTTTAAGGAGTATTATGAGCAGAAAAACGAGAAGCGGCAAGAGCAGCTCCGCCATTATTTTTGCCCTTATTGGAGTATTGGCCTTTTTGGCTATTAGCTGTGGTTTATTTTATGCTGTTGACAAAGGCTCTAAGGATGTAGTCAGCGGCGGTGAAAAGAATAAAGAGGGAATCAAGGTGGTTAACCTTGTGGATGAATCTATCGAGGCTCATAGGGTGCTGGATAACATTCTGCTAAAGAAGAATAATTGGCAGCTTATCGAAAAATGGCACGGTGAGGACGAGCTGGGGGTAGAGGGAGCTACAAGCAGGGTGAAAATGAACCGCCGTAGCCTAGCTGTAGGCGTGCCCGGAGAAACAAGCCTTGCCGGTGCTGGAGCCTGGCTGAAGGAGAAGGTGGAGACCAGTGGTCTGGCCTATATCAATGGCCGCCCCGATAAGTATCGCGATTATGATGCTTATAGGGTAGAGGTGGGCATTAAAACCAAGGCTGGTCAGGAAACAAGAAGCTTCACGACTGATACCCTGTGGTTTTTTCATAATACTAATCTGCAGAAGCAGGATAAGGATGTTAAAAAGCTTCCCTATAGCTCAGCGAAGGAGATACGCCAATATAAAGGAAGGCTGGCTATTATCGTAGATGACTGTGGTAATGACATGAGCAGCCTGCGTACCCTGCTCGATACAGGCCTGCCCTTTAGCTACGCCGTGCTTCCTTATAAGGAATACAGCAACGACTGTTTGGAAATGATTAAAACCAAGGGCCGTGTGCCGCTTTTGCACCTGCCTATGGAGCCCGTGGACAGAAAGCAGATGTCTGAGGGCAGCAACAGTATTCTTGTTTCCATGAGCGCAGAAAAGAAAAGGGCTATGGTGCGAAAGGCTATAGAAAGTCTGCCAGGCGTTGTAGGCATCAATAATCATCAGGGCTCGAAGGCTACCTCGGACAAGGCAACCATGGAGGCTGTTTTAAAAGAGGCCAAGGCGCACAAGCTGTTCTTTGTGGACAGCAAGACCATTGCCAGCTCTGTGGCGCGCGATACAGCTAAAGCTATGGGCGTTTACACTGCTCGCAATGATATTTTCCTCGACAGCAGTACGGATATAGAAAAGATTCGTATGCAGATTTATAAAGCGATGGAGCTGGCAGAAAAGCAGGGAGATGCTGTGGCTATTTGCCATGCACGACCCAATACTGCCCGCTGCTGGAAGCAATATCTGGATGAATTTAAGTATAGCGGTATCAACTTTGTGCCCATTACAGAGCTGTTATACTAGCTTAGAGATAGTTTCTCAATCTGTCATAATTTTGCCACAGGTATAGTGTATGCTAGCTAGGTAAAAGGATGACTAAAAATAAAGAAGGTTTATGATGAACTACGTGGAAGAAACAATTAGTAAGTATGAAAAATATATTAATCCGGCTCAGGCAAGGCTGTTTCGCTTTATGGGCTTAGGCAGCATTGAGGCAGAGGCAGAGGGCTGGACCATTACCGATAGTGAGGGCAGAAAATTTACTGACTTTCTCGGTGGTTATGGAATGTTCGCTGTGGGACACCGCAACCCTAAGGTAGTGGAGGCGGTGGAAAAGGAGCTGCACGCTATGCCCATGTGCGGCAAGGTGCTCTTTAACCGTCCAATGGCAGACCTAGCTGAGGCTCTGGCAGAGATTAGCCCCGGTGATTTGCAATACTCTTTCTTTGTCAATAGCGGTACGGAGGCCGTAGAGGGCTGCTTGAAGCTGGCACGCCTGGCTACAGGTCGTCCTAAGTTCGTGGCTGCGCAGGATGCCTTCCATGGCAAAACCATGGGCTCTCTTAGCGCAACAGGCAGAGACCTCTATCGAGGTCCGTTTAAGCCTTTGCTGAGCGGTTTTAGCCATGTCCCCTTTGGTGATGTTGCAGCCTTGGAGGCTGCTGTGGACGAGGAAACCGCAGCCGTAATTTTGGAGCCTATTCAGGGGGAGGGCGGTATTATCGTGCCCCCTGCAGGCTATCTAAAGCAGGCTAAGGCCATTTGTGAGGCTAAGGGTGCCCTGCTCATTGCGGACGAGGTGCAAACAGGTATAGGTCGTACAGGTACCTGGTTTGGCTGTGACCATGACGGCGTAGTGCCCGATTTGATGTCCTGCGCTAAGGCCTTGGGCGGCGGTGTTATGCCCATTGGCGCCATCGTAGGCAGTCCGAAGGCTTGGGCTGGCTTAATAGAAGCGCCCTTCCTGCATACCTCCACCTTTGGCGGTAATCAGCTAGCCTGTGCAGCTGGCGTAGCTACTATTAAGTACATCAAGGAAGAAAACCTGTTAGAGCGCAGCGCTGCGGTAGGGGCCTATTTAAAGGCTGGCCTGCAAAAAATTGCAGACGAATTCCCCTCTGTGATTAAAGAGGTGCGTGGCAAGGGTATGATGCTAGGCATAGAGCTGACTAAGGAAGGTGCTGGCGGTATGCTTATGAGCCTAATGATTGACAAAAATGTCATTGTGGCCTATACCCTGAATAATCCGAGGGTTATTCGCATGGAGCCGCCCTTGATTGTGCCGCAGGAGGTGGCTCAGGAGGTGCTGGAAAAATTCCACGAGGCCGTGCAAATGACGGCAGAGGTTATCGAGGATTTAGATTAGGAGAGCAAAAAATGCCTTATGTTGAAGCAAGAACCACTATCAAGGGTAGTGGAGAGGAAATTTTTAAGATTGTTAAGGATATGGCTGGCTATCCTAGCTTTATGAAGGATGTTGTCAGTGTAGATATATTAGAGGTAGGCGAAAACTACGATATTTCCCACTGGGTTACTAATGCAGACGGGCGCCGTATCGTGTGGACAGAAAGAGACGACTTCTATCCGGAGAAGCTGAAAATTGTCTACAAGCAAACCGAGGGCGACCTGAAAAAAATGGAGGGAGAATGGAATATTATCCCCCAGGGCGAAAGCTGCGAGGTAATTTTGGGTGTTGATTTTGAATTTGGTATTCCTATGATTGCCGGTATGCTGAATCCGCTTTTGAAGAAAAAGGTGAGAGAGAACAGTGAAAATATGCTGGCAGCTATAAAAGCTCAAATAGAAGGATAAAGGGAGGAAAACACTTTATGAAAACAGCAATGTTAATGGCCATGATGACTGCTCTGTGTATGCTCGTAGGTAAGGGCCTGGGCGGCAATGGCGGTATGCTCTACGCTTTAATCTTTGGTGTAGGCATGAATTTATATTACTATTGGTATAGCGATACGATGGTGCTGAAGCAATATCAGGCAAGGGAGGCAAGCCCGCAAAGCTCTCCTAACCTGTATAGCATGGTTAAAAGACTTTCTGAAAAAGCAGGCATTCCCATGCCCAAGGTTTATATTATCAAGACAGATGTACCCAACGCCTTTGCTACAGGCCGTGACCCGGAGCACGCTGTAGTGGCAGTAAACACCGGTCTTTTGAATATGCTGGAGGCTGATGAGGTAGAGGGCGTTTTGGCTCACGAAATCAGCCATATTAAGCACCGCGATATTCTGACCAGTACGATTGCAGCCTGCATGGCTTCTGTAATTTCCTATCTGGCACATATTGCGCAATGGGCCATGATTTTAGGCGGTGGCAGCCGTGACCGTGACAATGAAGGCGGCTTTGGTGGTATCTTTGCCATCATTCTGGCTCCGATTGCAGCTTCCATCATCCAAATGGCAATTTCCCGCTCTCGTGAATACGAGGCAGATAAGTCTGCTGGCGAAATTACCCGCAGACCTCTGGCTCTGGCAGACGCTCTCTTAAAGATTGAAGCCTATGCTAAGCGCAGAGTAATGCCCAACGCTTCCGAGGCAACTGCGCATATGTTCATCATCAACCCTCTGTCTGGCGTGGACTTTAGCTCTCTCTTTAGCACCCACCCCAAGACTGCTGAGCGTGTAGCACGCTTAAGAGAGCAAGCTCTCACCATGGGTAAATAAGCATTGTTATGACAAAATCATTCGCACCTTCTTCTGTCTTGAGAGGGTGCGAAGCTTTTATGTGGGCAAGAATGTTTTTTTGACATAGCAAGCAAAATAATGGCAGCAGTGTACTAGTTTTATATGTACAATAGTGAGAAGTTATTGACATAGCAGGTTGAAAAAGCAGTAGCAGTGCCAGCTTTTATATGAATAATATTGTTGTTTAGACATAGCATGTAGAAATTAGAAAGCTGTGGTGCAAAGTTTTTGTGTGCATAGCGAGAAGGTCTAGACATAGAAGGAAAAGACTACTGGTAGTAGCTGTGCAGATTTTTATGTATAGGCTTAGTGGAAGGAGGCAGGTGCTGTAGGATGGCTATAGGACTGTTAACGGGCATTTTGGCTGGCAAGGTGGCATATGATGCCATTACCCATTTTATAGACTTTTGGAATAGCGAGGAATACTTTCTCAAGGAGTTTAAGGCAGTGCCTCTGACAGAGGAGGCGGCGCCCCTGCAAATGGCAAGGCTGAGGGAGCTGGCCCAAAAAGCAGACATCCCTCTGCCTAAGCTGTATGTTATAGATGACCCTTATCCTAACGCCTTTGCTGTGGGGCGTGATGCTGAGCACGCAGCTATCTGTGTCACCAAGGGCCTCATCTGCAACCTGAGCATTGAGGAGCAGGAGGGAATTTTGGGTCACGAGGTTACTCACATCAGGAATAAGGACATCCTGATTTTGACAGCAGCGGCCTTTTTGAAGGACTTTGCTGTGTCCGTCATCCCTGGGGCCTTAATTAGCGCTAAGGGCAATAACGACAAGAGCAACAATGACAAGGTGGCGATTGCTGCTGCTTCTATGTTAGGTACTTTGATTATGGGCTCAGTGATGGAACAGGCTATCTCCCGCAGTCGTGAGTTTGAGGCTGACAGGGGCAGTGGAGAGCTTACCGGAGCTCCGGAGGTTTTGGCTGCTGCCCTCGAAAAAATCGACCTGCTGACTGGTAATATGCTCATGCGCCATGCCAACAAGAGCAATGCCCATCTTTTCTGCGTGTGTCCCGCTGGCTATAAGCTGCAGGATATGTTTAACTCCCATCCACCCATTGCTGAACGAGCTCGCCGCCTCAGAGAGCAGGCAAGGGCTATGGGGAAGGTGCTACAATAAATATTAAAGCTTGTTGCTTAGGGCAACAGACAAATACTGTTGTTAAAATATGTAATAAGCATAGAAAAGTTGTGCTGAAATTATAATGTGAGCTGGCAAAAGCTATGGAGAAGGTTCTGCAATAAATATTAGTATTTGTTGTTTAGGGCAACAGACAAAAGCTACTGCTAAAGAATATAATAAGCATAGCAAAGCCTTGCTGAAAGTATAATGTGAGCAGGCAAGAGCGATGGGGAAAATTTTACAAGAGCTAGGCGAAAATTTACTGTAAATAGCTTGACGATTAGCGAGATATTTTTTATAATTATTTTGATAACCCAAGTTAAAAGTGCCGCACCTGGCACCCCTAGGTTAGGAAGAAAAATTGCAAATTCAGCTAAAGGAATTTGCGAGACAGGCTTTCACTAGAAAAAACTTTTTAACAAAAGGAGATATGCAAATGGCTATTGAAAAGACTTTTATTCTGGTTAAACCCGACGGCGTAAAGAAAAAC
>JAEDNJ010000218.1 GCA_016302525.1 Phascolarctobacterium sp.
CTCTCTAGCTCTGAGTTGGCAAATCAAGAGGGTGTGTTCGCTGGCGGCGACTGCGTAACTGGTCCTGCTACCGTAATTCGTGCCATTGCTGCTGGTAAGGTTGCTGCAGCTAATATTGACGAATATCTGGGCTACAGACACATCATCACCTGTGATGTGCCCATCCCAGAGCCCATAATTGATGATAAGCGTCCCTGCGGTCGTATTCAGCTGGGACTGGAAGAAACTGGCAAGCGTAAAGCAAGCTTCGAGCCTATTGAATGTGGCCTGACTGACCAGGAGGCTTGTCAAGAGGCTGGTCGTTGCCTGCGCTGTGACAAGTTTGGCTTTAGTGCTTTGAAGGGAGGTAGAACTCTGAAATGGTAACCCTAACTATTGATGGTCAACAAGTTACTGTACCTGAGGGTACTACTATTATGCAGGCGGCTGCTTCCATCGGCATTGAAATTCCTCGTCTGTGCTTCTTAAAGGATATTAACGAAATTAGTGCCTGCAAGGTGTGCGTTGTAGAGATTCAAGGTAAGCAAAAGCTGGTTACCTCCTGTAACACTGCCTGCCAGGAGGGTCTGGTGGTTTTCACCAATTCTCCTAAGGCTCGTGCTGTACGCCGCAACAATGTAGAGCTGATCTTATCTCAGCATGATTGCCTGTGTGCGACCTGTGTACGCAGCGGCAACTGCAGCCTACAAAAGCTGTCTAACGACTTAGGCATTTATGATATTCCCTACGAAAGAGAAATTCAAGATATTCCCTGGAATCAAGATTTCCCGCTGATTCGCGATTCTAAGAAATGCATTAAATGTATGCGCTGTATGCAAATCTGCGACAAGGTACAAAAGATCCATGTCTGGGATTTAGAAAACACTGCTTCTCGCACCACTATTGGCGTTACTGGCGGCGTTGACATTGCTGAGGCTGATTGCAGCCTGTGCGGTCAATGTATCACCCACTGCCCCGTTGGCGCTTTGAAGGAGCGTAATGATGTGCCCAAGGTTTATGAGGCCCTGGCTGATACCAGCAAGGTTACTCTGGTGCAGGTTGCTCCTGCAGTGCGCACTGCCTGGGCCGAGGCCTTCAACATTCCGCCTGAGCTGGCTACCGAGGGTCGTATGGTGGCGGCACTTAAGAAGGTTGGCTTTGACTATGTTTTCGACACCAGCTATGCAGCTGATGTTACCATCTGGGAAGAGGCTAACGAGCTCTTAGAGCGCCTGTCTCATCGTGACCGCTACACCTGGCCTATGTTCACCTCCTGCTGCCCCGGCTGGGTAAGCTATGTGAACATGAAGCACAAGGAATTTGTGCCTAACCTTTCTACTACTAAATCTCCGCAGCAAATTTTTGGTGCCTTAGCAAAAACCTTCTTTGCTAAGCAAAAGGGCCTGACCCCTGCAGAAATCTGCTCTATCTCCATTATGCCCTGCGTTTCCAAAAAGCGTGAGGCTTCCCTCATCACCATGCGTGCTTCTGGCAAGCAGGATGTAGATATCGTCCTCACCACCCGTGAGCTGATTCGTCTGCTACGCTCTGAGCACATTAACCCTGCTACCCTGCCCGAGCTGCCCTTTGACAATCCTTTGGGCTCCTCTACTGGTGCAGCGGTAATCTTTGGTGTAACTGGCGGCGTTATGGAAGCAGCTCTGCGTACTGCTTACAAGGCTGTCATGAAGGAAGAGGCTCCGGCTGATGCCTTCATGAATGTTCGCGGTGAAGAATCTCGCAAGGAAGCAGAATTTAAGCTGGGTGATGTAACCCTCAGAACCTGCACTATTTCTAGCCTGGGTGCTGCTGGCAAGCTCCTTGATGACTTAAAGGCTGGCCGTGCTCATTACGACTTCGTTGAGGTTATGGCTTGTCCTGGCGGCTGTGTAGGCGGCGGTGGTCAACCCATCCATGACGGCTGTGAATTAGCTGGTGCGCGTGGACAAAAGCTTTATCATTTTGATGATGAACGCCCGCTCCGTCAGTCTCATAACAATCCTGATGTCATTGAGTTGTATAATTAATTTTTTGGTAAACCGCTCAGCGAGCTGGCAGAAGAGCTTCTGCACACCGACCACGTAAAAGAAAAGAATTACCAATTATAATCCCATAAAGCAATAAAAAAACCTCTATAGCTAGTAGTCAACACTACTCTATAGAGGTTTTTTATTGAGATTTTTATTTAGCTTTTTGTGCCGAAGCTATCCACGATAGCCTTTAGCATTTCCATAGGAATCATGAAGTTTTGACTGCCGGGATTGATAAAGAGACCAACCACTTCCTGATTCAGTGTATAACGCATTAAGG
>JAEDNJ010000219.1 GCA_016302525.1 Phascolarctobacterium sp.
AGCTTGGCTAAAAGCGTTTCCTTATCCTTAAGCTCCTCCTGCAGCTGATTAAACTGCTCTAGGAGCTCGTCTAAGGCACGCTGCAGCTTCGTCAGCTCCAGCTCCTTAGCAGCCAGCCTATTAGCCTGCACAGAATAGGTTGCTTCAATGTTCTGCTTTTGGCTTGCCAGCTCTGCCTTTTGCGCTTCTAAGCTGTGGAGCTTGTGGTAAATGTTCGTCATCTGGTAGCGGATGAGCTCCGTATGTAGAGTGTTGTATTGCTTGGTCTTTTCTGCTGCTAAACGCAGGGGCTCAACCTGCTTATCTACCTCAGACTTAATATCATTAATACGCGTTAAATTGGTCGCCGTTGCATCCAAACGTCGCAGCGCGTCTTTTTTGCGTATTCTGTATTTCGCAATGCCAGCAGCCTCCTCAAAGATAGCTCGGCGTTCTTCGGGACGGCTGTTTAAAATTTCATCAATCTTATTTTGACCAATAATGGACATGGAGCCCTTGCCTAGGCCCGTGTCAGCCATCAGGTCGAGTATGTCCTTGAGGCGACAGCTCTTTTTGTTAATGGCGTAATCACTATCGCCACTACGGAATAAGCGGCGTGTAAGGCTCACCTCATCAAAGTCCAGGGGCAGGCTGTGGTCGCTGTTGTCAAAGTTCAGCGTAACCTCGGCCACCCCCAGCGCTCTACGCTTGCTGCTGCCCGAAAAGATGACATCCTCCATCTTGCTGCCACGCAGATATTTTGCACTCTGCTCACCTAAAACCCAGCGAATCGCATCAGAAATATTGCTTTTGCCAGAGCCGTTAGGTCCTACAATGGCAGTAATGCCCTTGGTAAACGATAATTCAGTTTTGTCCGCAAAGGATTTAAAGCCATAGGTAGAAAATGATTTTAAGTGCATGTGCGTGCTCCCATGTCAAGGATTTAAAATTGTAACATAATATTATAACATAGCATTTCGTAATATGCAAATTTATGCCGCCGTTGACTAGCTAAACAATGCTAATGTAATTTTTCATTGCTCGCAAACTTAATCTGCTTATCTGATGTAGCTTGCAATTTCAATATACTTATCTATTTTTGTTAGCAGCTAACAAATTAATTGCACAGTGGGAAATAACGCTCGCCTGTATAAGAGCTTACATTTTTATTTCCACAAGCTGAGAAACCTACTTTTTAAGAAAGATAATAGTTAGCTTGTTTATTCTTGCTGAGCAATGCTTATCTTTATTTATTGCAACGATGATATAGTAATCTCGTTTTGCTCTCTATTACTTTCAATATTTATTTGCACAGTGGGAAATAGCTCTCTCCAGTATGCAAGATTACATTTTTTCATGCCCACAAGCTTAGAAACAAGCTTTTTAGGACAAGTGATGGTAAGCTCCCTCTTGCCTGCCAAATAAAGCTTATTAAGCTGGGGCGTTAGCTCATCTCGTAAGTAGCGAGACTTTACGAGCTCGCCCATAGAGGGATGAAAGGGACCAGCCAAAATATTGCCCGGCGTACAAAGCTCGTCGTCTGCCTGCAGGCCAATGCGAATAACCCTGATACCTGCCTCTGTAAACTGTCTATAAGCATAGGCAGACTGCTCTACAGCCTCATCAAGACTGAGCGGTGTATAGCTGCCCTCTATGTATTTTTGCGCTAAGGGCGTATCCTTCACCACTAACAAGGGATAGATTCGCACAAGGTCAGGCGCTAGGGCTAAGGTCTGCGCTACGGTGTACTGCAAGCTGGCAAAACTCTGCTCCGGCATACCTACCATGAGCTGCATACCCGTAGTAAAGCCCTGCTCCTTCAGGAGCTGCATAGCCTCGTACACCTGCTCGACAGTGTGCCCTCTTTCGGCTACTAGTAGCACCCTAGGGTCGAGGGACTGCACGCCCAGCTCCACAGTCGTCACAGCGTGCTTTTTCAGGCGCTCTAGGCGTGGCTTATCTATGTAGTCTGGTCGCGTGGAGCAACGTACCCTGCCAATGCTCCCGTTCTCCAAAAGGGTATCCGTCAGGTTTAACAGGTCCTCCTGTAGCTGGGGCTCTAGGCCCGTAAAGGAGCCACCATAAAAGGCAGCCTCATTGTCTTGAGAAGGCTTGAGCCAGGTTAGCCATTTTTCGATTTGCCTTTGTGCATTTTGCACGGTGGCGCTAGACTGGCCGCTAATCTTTTTTTGATTGCAAAAAACACATTGGTGCGGACAGCCAGCATGAGGAATAAAAATCGGCAGTATGCTCATAGGACTATTCTTCTAGCTTCAAAATAGCTTCAAGGGCCAGGGCTACGCCGTCCTC
>JAEDNJ010000035.1 GCA_016302525.1 Phascolarctobacterium sp.
GCTTAATTTTTTGCAAGATGAACCTGCCCAGATTCGGGCAGGTTTTTTTGTTTGTGTTTTTAGCCTTATGGCAAATACTTTTTAATCATGTTTACATCTGGATTGATGTAATAAGTTTTATTATTAGTAAAAATAACAAAGCCGGGCTTGGCACCACTGGGCTTTTTCACAAATTTACGCTGCACGCAGTCTATCGGCACATTACTGCCGCTCTGGGCCTGACTAAAATGTGCGGCAAATTGCAGAGCTAAGGCCAAATCCTCTTCACTTGGTTCAGGAAGTGTTGTTTTTAACACCACGTGAGAGCCAGGAATATTCTTGGTATGGAACCACCAATCCTTAGGACCCGCTATGGAAAAGGTCACATAATCGTTCTGTTTGTTGTTTTTGCCAATATAAAGCTCGGCATTTTCGTGCAGGCGAATGTGCAGCGGTACAGATTTCGGCAGCTTAAAGCTGGCCTTCTTCTTGCCTTGCTCTTTGATAAGCCCAATGCCAACGAGCTCCTGACGAATTTCTTCAATCTCTGCCTTAGTGCTGGCAGTGGCAAGAGAGGCAGCAATGCTCTCTAAATATGCGTAAAGCTCCTTTGTACTCTCCTGCTGCAGAACTACCTCTGTCTGAGCTCGCTTATACTTATTATAACGCTTGTAATAGGCCTGAGCATTATCCACAGGGCTCAGATTCGGAGAAAGCTGCACCTTCATCATGGAGCCATCATAGATATTCATTATTTCGGCATTGCTCTGTCCCTTCTTCAACAGATAAATGCTAGCCATGAGGCTGTCGGCAATAATACGCTGTTCATCCGCATTTTGAGCAGCTGCTAAATCCTTAGCCAGAGCCTGCAGCTTTTTCTTTAAACGCTGCAGCTCTCCCGTCACCAAACGACCTAGCTGCTCATGCTGAGGCAGCTGGATGGGTCGCAGGCTCATGCTATAGTCAATCGCCTCATTGATATTGTCAAATTTCTCGACGCGCATCCCCGTTTCCACACTCTTGGGTGCGAGGGTAAGAATAGTCTTTACCTGATTCGTTCTACCTACAAGAGCATAAACAGGGCAGCATGTGCTTTGCACTCTCTGCTGCAGCAGGGCTATTTGCTTAGCTAAATCCTCTTCATCCTCTGGACCCAAGTGTGTCAGAGTGGGCACAATATCAGCAGCCAGCAAAAGCTCTAAGGCAGTGCTTTTGCCAATACCAAGCGTACTGCCAATAAAGGCTCTGCTAAAATCAGCAGCCGGAAGCTTATTGGCATATTGCACCAGCTTAAGCGGCTCAGTTTCTAAAATGCTTAAGCCCTCCTGCCTTGGTGGAGCAATATATTCCCTGCCCGGCAGCAGCTGACGATAGCTGCTCTGAGCAAGACTAATGTGCTTTAGGCAATCGATAATGATATTGTCCTGAGTGAGAATAACATTAGCATTTTTCCCGGCCAGCTCAATTACGAGCTTTTTCGTGACGATTTTGCTGCTAGCTCCCAGCATATCAATTTCCAATGTTATGACACGGTCCAGGCCACTCTGCTCTATGCTGGTAATACGCCCTTCCTCTAGGTGCTTACGCAGCAGCATACAAAAGGCTGGCGGCAGCTCAGGATTTTCGGGCAGGCGACTAGGAATATAAAGAGCAGGACTGCCTCCTTGCATATCTGCCAGGAGAGCGACAGTATCACGCTCGCGTTTGAGCATGAGCAGTACAGCGTGAGGCGTAGGCATAAAGACACGGTAAATCTTGCTGCCTAAAAGCTCCTGCTGCAGATATTTTGTTTGTAGGGTTAGGGTTAAAGCCTCTAAATTCATTTTCTATCCTTCCAAAATTGTACTAAATAAGCTAATAGCTTGAACATTTTCAAGTCATTTGTTTATAGTAACTAAGTAAAAAGCTTATATAATTTCATGCTCTCTTGTAATTCGCCATGCTTAGCTGCCTTGGTGAATAATATGCTACTAAACTTTTTATTGTCATACTCTCTATAATTTGCTAAGCATTGCTAGCTAAGTGCATGAACGCTACTAAAAGCTTGCATATGTTCATGCTCTCTTGTAATTTGCTAAGCATTGCTAGCTAGTCGTATAATCTACTTTGATGTTCATCTTTAGTTCTATAGCTAATTATAACAAAAAACGCTGAGCTTTTCATTAGGTTCAGCGTTTTTTCATCAGAAAAGGAGCTGCATATTTACAGCCCCTTTTTTGCTTTTGTTAATGCTTATTAGCGAAACTCAACCTTTAAATGCTGACGCTCAGGCATTCTCTTGTATTTATATTTAGGATAGCCCACCATGAGACAGCCGACAATTTTCATCTTGGGTGCAACGCCTACAATCTCTCGCAGTGGCTCGTAGCCCTTAACACCACATTCAGAAATGAAGCCGGCAATAGTAGTACCTAAGCCAATAGTAGGAGCAAAAAGATTTGCATAAGCAAAGCATTGCTCAGCACTGCTCTCTCCACAGCCATTCAAGCGCTTGGTCACAATAAAAATTAAGCAGGGAGACTGGCGAGCAATAATGTCCACGCCCTGCTCTCTATATTTTTGCAGCACATTTCTATAGTAACGCTTGTTAGTGCTGCCATTAGCAACTTCAATTTCCATCCAGTCAGCAACAGCGTCGGCAACCTGCTTAATTTGCTCAGGGTTACGCAGTACAATGTAGTACAGACTTTGAGAATTAGTTGCCGTAGGTGCATAGCGACACACATCTAAAAGCCGGGTCAGCTCCTCTTCAGTAGGCGGCTGCGGCTTGAAGCAACGGATACTGCGGCGGCTACGCAAAAATTCATAGGCAGTCTCAGCGTCCAGAATCGGTTTAGTAACAGGGCGCATTTCAGCCAAGGGCGCGTACTTATTGTCTAAGGCGCCCACAGGGCATACCGCTACGCAATGACCACAGCTCATACAGCCACGGTCTACATGACATTCGGGACCCTCGGAACCTAATTCTAAAATACAAGCAGGACAGCTTTCCACGCAAATACCACAGCGCAGACACTTATCCTTGTTCACAGTTAACAAATTCATAAAATTATTTACTTACCTTTTCCTTCTTACTCTTCGCCAATGACCATAACCTCAGGCTCTAGCTTAACGCCGTTCTCAGCCATAATTTTGTCCTGCACATCCTTAATAAGCTGCAGAACATCCTCAGCAGTAGCTCCGCCAATATTGACGACAAAGCCAGCATGCTTAGGAGAAACCTGAGCTCCCCCCACAGTATAGCCCTTAAGACCAGCCTTATCAATGAGGGTTCCAGCAAAATGCCCTGGTGGTCTTTTAAAGGTACTGCCAGCGCTAGGCAGGTCTAAGGGCTGCTTAGCATTACGGCGTTGTTGAAAATCGGCCATCTTCGCCTCAATGTCAGCCTTGTCGCCAGGCTGCAGTTCAACAGTCACTGTGAGCACCAACATACCACTGCCCTGAATAGCGCTATGACGATAGCTAAAGTCTAGCTCCTTTGCCTGAAGCGACTTAACCTCACCCTCTGGTGTCAGCACCTCGACCTCGCGCACGATATTTGCCATTTCTCCATCATAAGCGCCTGCATTCATATATACAGCGCCACCAATGCTGCCGGGAATACCACAGGCAAACTCCATACCGCTCAGCCCTAAATCAGCTGCCTTACGTCCTGCTAAGCCCAAGGAAACACCACTGCCAAAGGTCAGGACCTTGCCCTCTGCTTTGATACCCATAATAGCATTGCCCAGCTTAATGACGAGGCCACGAATACCCTTATCTCGCACCAGCAGATTAGAGCCGTTGCCAATAAAGGTTACAGGAAGACCAAGCTCCTTTGCCTTTGCCAGCACGGCCTGCAGCTCAGCAATAGTCGCTGGCTGAGCAAGATAATCAGCAGGACCACCAATACGAAAGGAGGTATGCTTGCTCATAGCTTCATTTAGTTTTAAGGGTTTAGTCAGGCAAGCAGCCAGCTGCTCTGCCACATGGGTACTGATCATCTTATTCGGTTACTTCCTTAACTACAGACTCGATATTCTTCATAACATCATTCATCATCATGTTGAAACGCATGAAGGAATTCAAATATTCCATAGCAGCGCTATTTAAAGCTAACACCTTGTAAACATTTTGAATTTCTTCAGTTACAGACTTCTCCGGCTCCTTGCCTTGAGATTGAGCAATTTGTGCTTCCATGTTCAGACGAATAAATTTATCAGCCAGCTCTTTACCTTGGGGGTCTAAGGCAGCCTTTGCTTCCTTTAATTTCTTAAATTCATGGCTTTCGCGCATTGCTCTTGCTAATTCATTACCACAATCATAAACGTTCATAATTTTCACCTCATATACTTATTCATTATTTAAACCTGCAAATGCAGTATTTAAATGTGCATAGCTAGAAATTTTTCCTAATTCAAAATGCCACCACTCGGTTGCGCTTGCCTTGAAGCCCTGGGCCTGCATAGCAGAACGCAAAAGCTCACGACGATAGCGCTGCTGCGAGGTGCCACCGGCATAGGCCGCGAACTGGCGCAAAGAGGGCTCATCAAAGGCGCTAGGCATTTCTAAAGCTTCACCTGTAGCCAAATCCACAAGGCTGACATCTACGGCAAAGCCAGTATTATGCGGACTCCCCTGCCTCTCAGGGTCTTCTAACAAGCCCTTAGAGTTCTGCGGTAAAGCTAGTGTTGCCAGCTTGCTAATATGCCAGGGACGATAAGCATCATAAAGAATTAGTCCATAGCCATAGCGAGCCAGGCTCTCTTGTACCTTTGTCAGGGCCTCAGCCACCTGACGGGCAACATAAAGCTCTTCATTATCATAAAGGGCGTGCTTAAAAAGATTATCCTGCCCTCCATAAACAGATTTTATGCTTAAGCCAGCAATGCTTTTAGCGCTAACCAGCTCTACGGCTAAACCCTGCTGCAGCTTCTTCGGCATAGCAGCAGCTCCTGCCTCTTTCCTAAGCTTGGTCCACTCTTCCTCTGTATGGCTAGGAAGCACATAAACCTTTTGCCGCTCTCCCTGCGTGTAACCAAAAAAGGCTCTTGTGTACATGTGCCCGCCCACACGACAGGTAATGCCATAGCCATCGGGGTCACGGTCAAAATGCACAGGAGTTTCTGAACCGCCTAGAGGACCAGCCTCATTAATAGTGTAGGAATCAAAGTGCAGCTTGCTTAAGGGATAGCGATTTGCTTTAGCAAAGCATTTATCCTCCTCCGCATAACGATAAAGCAGCTCTAAATTGCCCTCTGCCTCACGGATAAGGATATTCTCCCCATTGCCATAGTAAAAGCCCAGGATATGCAGTACATCCTTAGCTGGTGCCTTAGGCTCAAAGGCCTCGGTAGTCCAGCAGGCATAGGTCATTTGTAAACAGAAAAACAGACCGGAAGCTAGTCCGGTCAGGAAATTTTTGCAATTCATTACTGAATCAGCTCCTTGCGTACATCCTGCAAAACATTGATTCTTGTACGCACCTTATCAATAGCAGCCAGGTCTATTTCACAGGAAACAACAGCTTCCTCCGTACCTGCCTCGGCCAAAATTTTGCCACTAGGAGCCACAACCATAGAATGACCAAAGAAGGGCGCTCCCTTAAAGCTACCTGCGCAGTTAACAGCAATCACAAAAAGATGATCCTCTGCTGCTCTTGCCTGTGCCAATAAACGCCAAATATCGCCACGAGCAGAAGGCCATTCTGCCGGGCAGAAGATGATTTTAGCTCCCTGCAAGGCTAAATGACGGAAGAGCTCCGGAAAGCGCAGGTCGTAGCAGATAGTAGAACCGCAGCAAATATCTCCCAGCATAAAGGCTTGGAAATTATTGCCCGGCGCAAAAAACTTTTCTTCGTTAAACAGTCCAAAGAGATGTACCTTATCGTAATAGTTTACTACTCTGCCAGTTCTATCAATAGCCATAGAGGTATTGTAAATCTTGCCATCATGAGCCATGGGCACAGAGCCAGCCACAATATGACAAGCATTTTCCTTGGCAATGGCACAGAGCTCCTTCACCAGGTCATTATCAGGAGTCTCTGCCTCCTCTTGCAAATGACCCAGAGAATAGCCTGTTGTCCAAACCTCTGGCATAACCACCAAATCATGCTCCTTAGCCGCCTGGCGCAAAAGCTCCAGACCATGAGCAACATTAGCTGCCTTATTCTTTTCCAGAACCTCCAGCTGTAGTAAGGCTACCTTCATTACAGTACACGCTCCTTAGGCATTTTACCATTAGCATTCAAACGATTAATCAAGAATTTTTCAATCTTACGGGTGCAGCGAGTGATGAAATGCTCCTTGCCACCCAGGGATTCACACCAAATAACCGGATGACCAGCAAACTTTGCCCCCAGTACATCTGTCAGCAGCTGGTCGCCCACAAACAGCACCTTGCCACCACCCATAGCTTCTACCAAACGTCTATAAGCAACTGGCAGGGGTTTAGCAGCACGCATTACACAGCCTAAATTAGTTTGGTGAGTAATGCCCTTCATACGGTCGCCGCCGTTGTTGGAAATAAGAGCAATGTTAATGCCCTGTTGATGGCAATGACGAATCCAGGTCATAGCACGAGGTCCAACAATGTTCTTGTCGCGGGGCAGCAGAGTATTATCTACATCCACTACCACCTTGGTATAACCATTGCGTTTTAACCATTTCGGAGAAATGTCAAATAAGCTTTTTACTCTGTAATCGGGGGTTACATAATCTAATAACATTCTATCTTATCCTCTAACATTTTATTTTCTGCTCGTTTTCTACAGCTAGGTTAATACATTATAGAAAACAAGCCATTCTTAGTCCATGTTATACTTTACCATTTTATGTCAAGTTTGGCAAGCCCAAATGCACATATTTAGCACTAATTATGAAAAATAAACATGAAAAAACCTATAAAATAGTAATTTCTTCCTCTGTATAGAATTTATAGCCTATACTCCATACAGTACCGATTCCCCAAATATAATTTGGCGGAGCGTTCAATCTCTGTCTTAGCTTTTTTATGTGGGTATCTATAGTGCGCATATCCTCGCGAGCGGATTTTCTCCAAACCTGCGCTAAAAGCTGCGCTCTAGAAAAAGCGATATTGGGATGTGAAGCTAGGAAAAAGAGCAGCTCCCTTTCCTTAACAGCCAGGCTCAGCTCTCTGCCAAAGGCAATAACTCTTTGTCGTTCCATATCAATACTAAGGTTGGTATAGGAAAGCTTAGTTATCTCTGGTTCCCTCGCTGGGCTGCGCCTTAAAACAGCCTGCAAACGGGCTAAGGTTTCTCTTTCCTTAAGTGGACGGACTAGAAAATCATCATTGCCCTTTTCTATTCCCTCTATGCCTAGCTCGCGTTGGTGCTTGTTAACAATCATGATGATAGAAACATCAGATTCTGCTCGTATTTCTTCACAGAGAGCAAGACCAGTAGCAGCATCTAATTCAGCATCAACTAGCACCAGTGAAGGCTTTACGGAAGAAAACAGCTCCTTAGCCTCATTGGTATCGCTAGCCTCTACCATCTCATAATCAGCCTTTGAGAAATACTCCTTCAGTCTTTCTCGCACCTGTTTTTTTGCCGTAGCAAGCAGTATTTTACTCATTTAGTTATCCTTATTATACTTCTTTGTGTTGTAAAACATTACGATTACAAATATACTTCATCCCTGCAAACTGAGGACACTGTTTAATACAAATCTCTTATTTTAAAGCAAATGCTTATAACATAAGTATACAATACTATAGCAGCTTTTAATAAATGCTTTTAAATAAGTACATTAGCCCAGTTTTGTTTTACAAATGTTTTTAAAACAAAAATTTATGGTTTATCGTGCAGGAGGAAACGCCCCATCATTTTATTGAACTCCCAGCTGCTCTTACCCTCGTAGGTATCAAACTGATTCATGATGGCGTTTATCTCATCTGCATAATGGACAATAAAGGCTTCTTTAGTAGAGCAAGCAACAGGCGAGCCCTTTTCGTTTTCACCGTGATGAGAAAGCAAAATATGCAGCAGCTTTTCTAAGACACTGCTAGGCATACGCAGCTTGGCAGCAGCCTCCTGCACCATGAGTGCAGACATAGCTATGTGTCCCAGTAACCTGCCTTCATTAGTATAGGGGAAGCCCACCTCCTGAGAAATTTCTCTCAGCTTGCCAATATCGTGCAAAAGTGCACCTGCAACAACAAGATCCTTATCCACCCCGTCAATTTGCTCCGCCATAGCTATAGCAAGGCTCGTAACATCAACAGAGTGTTGCAGCAGACCACCTAAATAAGCATGGTGTAAGCGCATACCAGCAGGATTAGTTAAAAATTTATCATAAAGGGGCCCACTAAAAATATTCTCTAAAAGAATTCTTAAGCCCGGAGTGCGGACTGTTCTGATAAAGTTTTGTAATTTAGTCTCGTATTCCTTAGTATTAAAATTGCCCTTGGGCACGATATTGCTTATATCATCCTGAGGAAGCAGCGTATCTAACCTTTGAATTACTACCTGCATTCCCTGATCCTGATACTTACTAATATCTACATTGCCAGCCATCATGAAGGGCACTGCCCCCTCCACATCACGCATCTTTTCAACCAACGCAGCCTCAAAGCAAATAAAGGGCATACGTCCGCTATTATCCTCAATCATACCGCGAGCAAAAACGCCCCCATTAGAGGAGTTTCCCACCTTTAACACACGCAGCAGCACTGCCTGGCAAACCTTCGTGCCTGCCTTAAAATCTATAATCATGCTTTCACCTATTTCTACCACAAATATATTTCAGCAATAACTTATTAAAAAATACACTCTAAGTCATTACTAAAACTTTTCTCTAAGAGTTTTTCACAAGCCATACTTAAGCTTATTAATAACTACTTTTTAACAGCAGCTTGCCTTGAATTATATTTAAATCTATTAATAATTGCATTTCTAAAACTGCTCATCTAAAATTTAACTAGAAGCTATTTCTACACAATTTTAGCTGCAGTTTTTCACGAATTGTACTTATACTTGGTTACTAAACCTTGATACAACAGCTATTCTTAAACTTTACTAAAAAAATTACTACACACTTTTTAGTAACAGCTCCTCGCGAGCTACACTTATGTTGACATTCCAATTGCGTTCGGAAAAACGCAAGCTCAGTTTATCGGCCAATTCATTCAACACGGGCAGCTCTGTCGGCTGATGACCTGCATCAATAATATTTAAGCCACTAAACACAGCCTCCTGCGCACTGTGATATTTCACATCACCAGTGACGAGAGTATCAGCGCCACAAGCCAAGGCCGTTTCTATTAAATCTGTGCCAGCTCCACCACAAACTGCTACCTTGTGAACAGGCTTGCCAGCATTGCCCACAACTACATAAGGAGCCTTTAGCTGCTTTTTCACATTGCCAGCAAACTCATCTAAAGAACACCTTTCGACATAGCCTACACGTCCCAGACCACTGCGAACATCCAGAATATCAGCATCCTCTAAGCCTAAAGCACGCACCAAAGCATCATTTACACCACCCTGAACGCAGTCCAGATTTGTATGCGCGCTATAAACAGCGATACCGTGCTCAGCTAAGGTCAAAAGCAGCTCCTGCTGCCAAATTTTATCTGTAACAGAAGCAAGCTTCTTAAAAATAGCCGGATGATGGGTAATCAAAACATCTGCATGAAAAGCAATAGCCTGCTCTACACTAGCCTTTGTCATATCTAAGGCTAGCATGATACGCTTCACCTGCTTGTTTCTGCGTCCCAGCATCAAGCCAACATTGTCCCATTCCTCTGCTAAAGCCGGTGGAGCAATTTCCTCTATCAGCTTAATAATGTCATTAAGAGTTACTAGCATTGGCTAACACCTCCACCTCAGCAACTAAAGATTTAATATGTTTATACTTTTCAGATTGCATAGCTTGCGTGCTCTTTTCCATAAAGCCAAGCTGTTTTTTATAAGCAGCTAATACTTTGGCAAACTGATCCTTTAATAAGGGATGTTTATTTGCTAAAAGTAGGGGGCCTATTTCTAGCTCTGCTTCGCTGTACTGTTGCAAGGATTCCGAGCGCTCTGCAACAATGATTTCATACAAATGCTTATGCTCCCAGACAAGCTCCTCCTGCACGATACCCCAACCATGTGCCAGCAACCATTTGCGTAAGCTGGGCGCTCCTGTTTGTGGCTGTAAAATCAGCCTCTTAGCGGATACAGCTACCTTTATATCAGCACTCAAAATATCTATCATGGTAGAGCCGCCCATGCCTGCTATCGTAATGCACGCAGCCTCGCTGGGCTGCAGTACACTTAAACCACTGCCCAAACGAATCTCTACCTGCTGCTTTTTATTATACATAGCCACTGTTGCAGCCGCTGCCTGACATGGTCCCTCAGCAATATCACCTGCAATGGCTTTTTCTATTTTCTTTTCTTCAAGCAAATATACTGGTAAATATGCGTGATCTGTTCCTATATCTGCAAGCACAGTTCCTGGCAATACCAGACTGCCAATCATTTCTAAACGTTCGCCAATGTTCATCAAAAGTTCACCTATTGTCCCTAAATGTATTGGAATATTATATCATAAAAAGGCTTAAAAAACTATCAAAAATTGGTATTTCTCATACTGTCTTAGTATAAGTTTATAATTTGAGTTTAGCTAAAAAATCTCCTTGTGTTTATGCTATTTTCCTGCTGCTATTAAATTCATCTTTTTTCAAAACTATTACAGATGTAATCTTTCTAGCCTTATTTAAGCATAATTTGATTTTTTATGTCAAAGCCTTGTTGAGATTATTGTTGGCGATAAATATGAGGATTTAAACAATGACTGATTATGCTCTTATTCTCTATTCGCATAAAAAATAATCTCTGAGAAATCAGTACATATACTTATAATCAAGTCTTGAAAATATGCTATCGACATAAAGAAAAAACGCATTACTTTCGTAATGCGTTTTTCTAACCGGCGATTTCCTATCCTCCCAGGGGGCTTCCCCCCAAGTACTTTCGGCGTTTAAGGGCTTAACTACTGTGTTCGGGATGGGAACAGGTGGATCCCCTTAGCCATCACCACCGGATTATCTTGTCAAGGCTTGCACCCTGAAAACTATACAGAAGATTTTTTCTATTACTTTATACAACAAACTCGCCGAAAAGTCAAGCCCTCGACATATTAGTATCAGT
>JAEDNJ010000036.1 GCA_016302525.1 Phascolarctobacterium sp.
GGAGTCGAACCCCTGTCCGAAAATATTGCCATACAACTTTCTCCGAGCGCAGACGCCATATTTTATTTCACTTCCCAAGTGCCTAGCGACGGGCCCTCAGGTTGCTATCCCTAAAATTTCCCTAACGTGCCACGGGAGAAGCACACAAGGTATCCTATATAGTGACCGCCCAGCCTCGCCTATAGGAGAAACTCAGTGAGCGGGACCGCCCTTAGGCAGCCAGTGCGAATTCTTTGTTAGCGTTTATATTTAAACGTTTCCACCGTTTTACGTGCTGATGGAACCACGGCTCGCTTATCATACGTCACCTACCCCCGTCGAAACCAGTACACCCCCGGCTGAAAGTAGATGCCAAGCATCTATGGAATTGTTTGGTAATCGCACCGTACCTAGAATATTGAGCAACATAGTTGCCCGTCTTTAGGTGCTATTTTATCACCATAAGGTCAAAAAGTCAAGTGATTTTTAGCTTGTTATTTTTCCCTCTGTTTTTTTGTTTTCAGAGAAAATTATAAAAGGGAGAGCGCGTGTAAGCACTGTGCCTAAAACACATAGGCTAGCGAGCAGAATAATTTCTTCTTTAATACTTCATGTTAATGTGGTACGTTTAGCAAAACTGTGGTATACTAATAAGATGTTTAGTGAGCTAAGTTAAATTTGCTCAACATTGCTTTGCTTTAGGAGGGAGGCTATAGAGCAAAGAGCATAAGCTTTGCTTTTTGCTTAGTAGCGGAAATATATGCTTTCAATTATTTTGGCTAAGAAAATTTTATCACTGTTTATTATCATGCTTATGAGCATGACTCTGGTACGCATGAAGATTGTTAAGGCTTCAGATAGTAAAATCATGTCAATTTTGCTGCTATACCTATTCTTTCCCTGCGTTATTTTAGAGTCATTTCAAATTGAGCTGACACCTGAAATCAAGCATGGCATGCTTCTAAGTATGGGGGCTGCCGTGGTCGTACAGATTTTAGTGTTGGTTCTGAGCATTTCTTTAAAGAATCTGTTGCACTTAAATGCGGTGGAGCAATGCTCTATTACCTATTCTAACGCTGGTAATTTGATTATTCCCTTAGTCATTTCTGTGCTTGGACCAGAGTGGGTTATTTATTCCAGCAGCTTTTTGGTAGTGCAGCTGGTACTGTTTTGGACACACATGAAGTCGGTTATGGCAAGGGAAACGCACATTGACCTTAAAGCCATTTTTACTAATGCTAATATGATTGCCATTTTCATAGGCACGGTGCTGATGTTTACGGGCTGGCGTTTTCCTGTTCCTGTTAATGATGCCCTACATTCCCTAGGTGTAGTTATTGGTCCGGCTGCAATGATTATTGCGGGTATGCTCTTAGGTAACATGAGCTGGGAAAAAATCAGGAGCTATAAGCGGGTGCCGCTGGTGGCCTTTTTGCGCTTGATCGTTATGCCTATGGCAGTGCTGCTGTTTTTAAAGTATAGTGGTATAGCGAGCTTTTCGCCTCAGGGAGAGACTATTTTGTTGATTACCCTGCTGGCTACGGCAACTCCTTCTGCTACAACCTGTGTAAGCATGGCTTCGCTTTTTGATAATCAGCCAGAATACGCTAGCGTTATTAATGTGGTGACGGCAACCCTGTGTACTATCACTATGCCTGTTATTGTTTGGCTGTATCAGCTGTAATGCTTTGGCAAAGACAATGGCTGCAAGAGAAAATAACCTTAAAAAGTTTCATGTTTAAGTTTTTCTCTAAATGAATAATGATTTTATGCTAGCATTCCTTCGCAATTAAAAATAAATAAAAAATCGTTAAGTTTTCACTTTCATTTCAGTCTTATTTCTGTTATAATAGAGACAGTGCTAAGCACTATATTATTTTTGGAGGTATTTATCATGTCTAAATATGCTGGTACTCAAACCGAGAAAAACTTACAAGCTGCTTTTGCAGGCGAATCTCAAGCTCGCAACAAATACACCTATTTTGCTTCTGTAGCAAAAAAAGAAGGCTATGAGCAAATCTCTGCTCTGTTCCTGAAAACTGCTGACAACGAAAAGGAACACGCTAAAATGTGGCTGAAGGAGCTGCAAGGCATTGGCAACACTGCTGCTAACCTGAAAGATGCTGCTGAAGGCGAAAACTACGAATGGACCGATATGTATGAAGGCTTTGCTCAAACTGCTGATGCAGAGGGCTTCCCTGAATTAGCTGCAAAATTCCGTCTGGTAGCTGCTATCGAAAAGGCTCATGAAGAACGCTATCGCGCTCTGCTGAATAATGTTGAAACCAAGCAAGTATTCGAAAAGAGCGAAGTTAAGGTTTGGGAATGCCGTAACTGCGGTCATATCGTAGTTGGCACCAAGGCTCCTGAAATCTGCCCGACCTGTGCACATCCGCAATCCTTCTTTGAAGTAAGAGAAGTAAACTATTAATATCTAGACGAAAAGAGCTATTACATCAAAGCTGTTGCTGTGCATGTGATAGCTCTTTGTTTTTTAGGCTGCAAAAAAACTGTTGGGGAGGAAAGACAATGAAGGTATATAAGTGTAGTGTTTGTGGTTTTATTTTTGATGAGGCAAAGGAAGGCTCTAGCTTTGCAGATGTGCAGGCTTGTCCTCTGTGCAAGGCTCCAAGAGAAAAATTCGTTGAGGTTGTAGAAGAGGCTGCACCAGAGCCAAAGGCTGTAGAAGCAAAGCCTGCTGCTCCTGCGCTAAATTTACAATATCCTGCAGACACCCGCAAGGATGATGCTCAATATAGATATTTTAAGGAGATTCACGAGATGGCCGTTACCGGCAAATCCGTGAGCGGTGCTATGGGCACGCTTATGCCCATGCCTAATTGGGATGATATTCTCATTTTAGGTGCACAGCTGAATCCGCAGCCGTTGAATGACCACGACCCTGTTATTACTACCACTGTCATTGGCAAGAATGCTAAGCGACCCATGGTACTAGACAGCCCTGTATATATTTCGCATATGTCCTTTGGCGCTTTGTCTAAGGAAACTAAGGTAGCTTTAGCAAAGGGCTCTGCTATGGCAAGAACTGCTATGTGCAGTGGCGAGGGCGGCATGCTGCCAGAGGAAAAGGCTGCTTCTCACAAGTATATCTTCGAGTATATCCCCAATCTCTACAGCGTAACAGACGAAAATCTGCGCAATTCTGATGCTATCGAAATTAAAATTGGCCAGGGCACTAAGCCGGGTATGGGCGGACATCTGCCAGGTGGCAAGGTTACTCCGGACATTGCAGCTATGCGTGGCAAAAAGGTGGGTGAGGACATCCTCAGTCCTTCCAAGTTCCCCAATATCAACAGCAAAGAGGATTTGAAGGCTTTGGTTGAAGAGCTGCGCCAACGCAGTGACGGTCGCCCCATTGGTATCAAGATTGCTGCTGGCCGCATTGAAAGAGATTTAGAGTATTGCGTTTTTGCTGAGCCCGATTTTATCACTATTGATGGTCGTGGCGGCGCTACGGGTTCCTCTCCTGCAATCCTGCGTGAAGCAACCACTGTTCCTACTATTTATGCTCTCTACAGAGCAAGAAAATACCTTGATTCTGTTAAGTCTGATATTGAGTTGGTTATCACTGGCGGCTTAAGAGTTTCTGCAGATTTTGCTAAGGCCATTGCCATGGGTGCGGATGCTATTGCTATTGCTTCTGCTGCTCTGGTGGCTGCGGCTTGCCAGCAATATCGTATGTGTGGCTCTGGTCGCTGTCCTGTGGGCGTTGCTACTCAAGACCCTGAGCTCCGCGCGCGCCTGCACATTGAGGCAGCTGCTCAAAGAGTTGCGAACTATCTCATCTGCTCTAATAACGAGCTGAAAACCTATGCGCGCATTACTGGTCATACTAATATTCACGATTTGACTGTAGATGACCTTTGCACTATTAATAGAGAGATTTCTGAGTTTACCAATATTCGTCATGCTTAAGAAAAAATCCTAAGTCAGGCTTTTGCTTGGCTTAGGATTTTTTGCTGATTATTACTTACCCGTAAAGAGCAAATGGAGCAGCTTAGAGCGGGCAAAAAGCTTTTGCAGCAGCAGGCTGGCAAGGAGGGAGCTTAGCACTAAAAGCACATAGGTCAGCATACCCTTTTTGACGGTGATAACAATGCCGTGCCTGGTGTAGTATTTTATCATCAGGTCTAAAAAGAGTGGATGGATAAAGTACATGAGCATAGAGTTTTTAGCTAAGAGGCTGATGGTTTTTGTTACGACATTAGGCGTATTCTCGTAGCGCAGCAGCAGGGCGCAAAAGCCCCAAATACTGCCAATGGTGTAAATAAGCCCTTGAGGGCTGAGCTGATGATAGGTGAAGGCAAGAGAGAGCAGGTCGTAATGCTCTTGCGTAAAGGAGTAGTAAGCACTGCCTTCGATATAGATAATAGAAGCTAGATAGAAGGCGAGAACAGCATAGAAGTGCTTCTGTAGCAGCTCCTTAACCCTAGCCCAATAAAGGGCCATAAGGCCACCCATGAGATAGATGAAAAGATAATAAAATGGCACATAGTTGAGACGAAAAACATAAAGGTTTTTCCAAAGCGCAGGCCAGCTCTCCGGATTAAGCGGGTTGTGGCTTGAAAAATAGAAAAGAACTAGCTGAAGCAGAAAAATGACTCCCATGCAGAGGGGAATACTAGTACTGAGGATAAAGCTCATCAGCTTACGCCACAGTGGCTGGGTTAGATAAAAAACGAGGAGAATTACCATAAAATATAGATGGTAGCAGCTCAGACCAAAGCCGAGCAGAAAAAGCTGTTCAGCAGGAGCTAGAGCCAGATAACCCAGCGTGAGCCAAAAGTAGAGCTGGTAAAAAATACTCCAGCTTAGATAGGGAAGCCCTGCACTTTTGAGCCGCTTAGGTAAAAAGTCTCGGTAGGAAAAGCTGTCAACCGCTGCTTTATGCTGGGCGAGCGCTAAGAGATAGCTATCCTTGCTAAAGAGGCCAAAGCCAGAAACAAAGAAGAAGGCGGGCACGCTATAGCGAGAAAGCACCTCTAGCAGAGTATAGAACCAAAAGCTGTTGCTTGATAGGGAAATAGAGCCTACATGAATGGCAATAACTCCCAAGAGGCACAGACCGCGAAGATTGTCGATAATTTGATTGCGCATATTAGTGTTACGCCTTAAGAGGCGCCTCCTATAAATAGTAGCTAAGCTAATTTTTGCTCCTGCTATTATACACCACGAGAGCCAAATATACTAGGGCAAGCTTTGTATACATGGCTTTTTTGCTTGACTATTGTAGATATAAGATGTAGAATAGTTAAAGTAAGCTTAGTACCTTTAAACTAGTCCCGTGAGACTCTAAGGTTTTTCTTGCAATGATGTAATCAAGGGCCTTCCTGTACCCCGCGGGTGCTGGATGGCTTTTTTTATTGCCTTTTGCTAGGCTTAGATAATTGTAATTTATACTTCTGCTGCTAAAGTGGATAGTTAAACGCCTAATTTTTTAAGGGAATCATATTAAGGAGGTTTATACATGTCTAAAGCAAATGTATCACTTGGTGGTAAAGACATTTTGGACATCGCTAGCTTAAGCGTTGACGAAATTGAGCTGATTATGAAAACCGCTGGGGAAATGAAGAAGGTTTTAAAGAGAGATATCAAAAAGCTGCCCTCTCTGCGCGGTAAATCTATTATTACGCTTTTCTATGAGAACAGTACCCGTACTCGTACCTCCTTTGAAATTGCAGGTAAATATCTGGGTGCTGATGTAGTTAATATCAGTGCTAGTGGCTCTAGTGTTGTTAAGGGCGAGTGCCTGCGAGATACCATCCTGACTGTACAGAATATGGATTGTGATGCTATTATCATGCGCCATCCTATTGAAGGCGCTGCTAAATTTGCTGCCGAGGTGGCTAAGCCCGTCATTATCAATGCTGGTGATGGTGCGCACGCTCATCCCTCTCAGGCTCTGCTGGATCTGTTCACCATTCGTGAGGACGGCAAAAAGGATTTAACCGGCAAAAAGATTGCTATTGTAGGCGATATTCTCTATAGCCGTGTAGCTCGTTCTAACATTGCTATGTGGAATAAAATGGGGGCTGATGTGCATGTAGCTGGTCCTATGACGCTTATGCCGCAATGCATTGCCGACCTGGGCGTAACTGTACACAAGCGAGTTGAGGAGGCTATTGAAGGCGCAGAGGTTATTGATGTGCTGCGTATCCAATTAGAGCGTCAAAAGAATGGTTTGTTCCCCACTACTCGTGAATATGCTCGTATCTTTGGTATTAATGAAAAACGCCTGGCTTTAGCTAAGCCTGATGTTACCCTGCTGCACCCTGGTCCGATGAACCGTGGTCTGGAAATTTCCTGGGAGGCAGGCTACTGCGATAATGCGCGTATTCGTGATGAGGTTAACAATGGTGTAGCAGTTCGTATGGCTCTCGAATTCTTGACCATTATGGGAGGTAAGCAAGTTGAAAACATTGATTAAAAATGGCAGGGTTGTTGATCCTAGTCAAAATATAGATGCAGTTTTAGATATTTTAGTTGAAGACGGCAAAATTGCTTCTCTGGGCGCAAATCTGGAGGCAGCAGATGCCGAGGTTTATGATGCTTCTGGTCTTGTAGTTACTCCTGGTCTCATTGATATGCACACCCATCTTCGTGAGCCCGGCCTAGAGGCCAAGGAAGATATTATCAGCGGTACTCAAGCCGCAGCTGCTGGCGGTGTGACCACTGTTGCGTGTATGCCTAATACCAAGCCTGTAATTGATAACTCTATCATCGTAACAGGTATTAAGGACCGTGCAGCTCGCGAGGGCTTTGCTCGTGTAGAGGTTGTTGGCTGTATTTCCCAAGGCCAAAAGGGTGAAGCTCTGGCAGAAATGGGCGACATGACCTTTGCTGGTGCCGTAGGCTTTTCTGATGACGGCCATTATGTAGACAGCTCTCGTACTATGCTGTTGGCTGCTCGTTATGTTTCTGCCTTTGACAGACCCTTGATGTGCCACGCTATTGACACGGAAATTGACCACATGGGCTATATGCACGAGGGCGTTGTTTCTGCTCGCACTGGTATTCCTGGCTCTCCTTATATTGCTGAGGACATTGCCGTTGCTCGTGACTGCATTATTGCCGAATATACTGGCGCTCATGTACACATTTGCCACTGCGCTTCTAAGGGAGCTATTGATATTGTGCGCCAATACAAGGCTAAGGGCGTTAATGTTACCGCTGAATGTACTGTACACCATTTAACCCTGACTGATGAGGAATGCTCTGGCTACAGCGCAGTTGCTCGCGTTAACCCGCCGCTGCGTAGTATGGACCATGTAGAGGCTATGCGAGCTGCTGTTTTAGATGGCACTGTAGACTGCATTGTTACCGACCACAGCCCGCATGCGCATGAAGAAAAGGATGTAGAATTCCGCTATGCTCCGAACGGCTTCACTGGTCTGGAAACCAGTCTGGGCGTTGTTTTGACCGATTTGTATCACACTGGCATTTTCGATTTAAAGACTATTGTTAGCAAAATGAGCTGTGAGCCGGCTAAGGTATTCAAGCTGGACCGTGGCACTCTGGCTGTAGGCGCTCCTGCTGATATCACCATTATGGACTTAAACAAGGAATGGACTGTTGATTGCAAGAAATTCTACACCCGTGGTAAATTTACTCCCTACAATGGCAAGCACTGCAAGGGCAAGGCTGTGGCAACCATGCTAGGCGGCAGATTTGTCATGAAGGATGGTATTGTAGGCTAAGCTGTAATCTATGGGAGAAGATAAGTCGTTCTATTGTGGAGGAGAAGACTTATGGCAAAAAGTATTGTGATTGGCGAGGTTGTAGCCCAAGTGCAGCTCAATGCCAATACAAAATTATTAGAAATCTATGCACCAGAGCTGGCCAATAGCGCTGCTCCGGGGCAGTTTGTAAATGTTAAGGTATCTAAGCACTCTGCACCGCTGCTGCGCCGTCCCTTTGGTGTGGCGGCAGTAGACAAGGCTAAGGGAACCTTCTGCCTGATTTATCGTATTTTAGGCGAGGGCACCCATATGCTGGAGGAATATGCTGCTGGTGACAAGCTGGACATTGTGGGACCCTTAGGTCATGGCTTTGCTATGGAAGCAAAGAAGCCTCTCTTAGTTGGTGGCGGTACTGGCTTAGCGCCTCTGCACTATTTGGCTATGGGCTTTGGTGCTGGCAAAACAGATGTCCTCATGGGCGGCAGAACTGCTACCGAGCTTTTCTGGACCAGGCTGTATAAGGATCTGAGTGCTAATGTATTTACTACTACGGATGACGGCAGCATGGGCGCCAAGGGAACTGTTATGGTGCTGCTGGACGAGCTGCTGGCTAAGGGCGGCTATGATGTCGTTTATGTGTGCGGTCCCGTACCTATGATGCGTGCTGTTGCTGAGGCCTGCACTAAGGCCGGCATAAAATGTCAGGTATCCTTGGAAAAGTATATGGCCTGTGGCTTGGGTGCCTGCTTATCCTGTGCCTGCGAGGGCATTGGCAAGCGCTTGAAGGTGTGCAAGGATGGCCCGGTTTTCTGGGCTGAGGAGGTAGGAGAATGGTAAAATCTTTATATGATGGCCGTTTAGCAGTGAATATTGCTGGCATGAAGATGCAAACTCCTGTTACCACCGGCTCTGGTACCTTTGGCTTTGGTCTGGAATTTACCGATTTTCTGGATTTGGAAAAGGTGGGCGCTGTCTGCGTAAAGGGCACCTCCTTAGAGCCTGCCAAGGGCAACAAGGGCCAGCGTGCAGTTGAAACTCCCTCTGGTATGCTCAACTGCATTGGCTTGGAAAACCCTGGCAGCAAGGTGTTTTTAGAGCAAACCCTGCCGCAATTACGCAAATACAATGTACCTATAATTGTTAATATTTATGGTCATACACCTGAGGAATATGGTGCTGTAGCTAAGGCTGTAGATGTAGACGGCGTAGATGCTGTGGAAATCAATATTTCCTGCCCCAATGTTAAAGAGGGCGGCATTGTCTTTGGCACTGTGCCTGAAGCTGCTGCTGAGGTTGTGAGAGCTGTTAAGGCTAATACTAGCAAGATGGTTATTACCAAGCTGAGCCCTAATGTTACGGATATTGTGACTATGGCGAAGGCTGTAGAAGAGGCTGGCACAGATGCTATTTCTATGATTAATACTCTGCTGGGCACAAAGATTGACATTGAGCGTCAACGCCCTGTCTTAGGCAATGTCACGGGCGGCTTAAGTGGTCCTGCTGTGCGGCCAGTAGCTGTAAGACTGGTTTATCAGGTGGCTCAGGCTGTGCATGTGCCTATTATTGGCATGGGCGGCATTATGTGTGCTGAGGATGCTATCGAATTTATGCTGGCAGGTGCAAGCGCAGTTGCAGTTGGTACTGCTAACTTTGTAAATCCTGCTATTGCAGAAACTATTGCCCACGGTATGCTGGCTTATTGCGACAGACATGGCGTGCAAAATATTGAAGAGATTGTGGGACTGGCTCTGCCCAATGGCAAGGCTAGTATGCCCCTTTATAATAAATAATAGTATTGTGTCGTTTTTATGAAGGAGATTGACAATGTCCGATGATAGACTGATTGTGGCGCTGGATTTCCCCACTATGGAGCAGGCTGTGGCTTGTGTGGAAGAATGCGGTGAGGCTGTAAGCCATTACAAGGTAGGCATGGAGCTTTTCTATGCTGCTGGTGCTCCGATGATTACCTATTTAAAAGAGCAGGGTAAGCATATTTTCCTGGACCTCAAGCTGCAGGATATTCCTAATACTGTTGCTCATGCTCTCATGGTTTTGAGCGATTTGGGTGCAGATATGATGAATGTGCATGCTGTAGGCGGCAAAAAGATGATGGCAGAGGCTGTCAAGGCTGTGCGTGAGGCTGCAGCTAAGGCTGGCAGACCAGCTCCGAAGCTGATTGCTGTTACTATTTTGACCAGCATGGATGATGAGCAATATGCAGACCTGAATTATAATAATACTATTGCTGAGCAGGTTATTGCTTTGGCAAAGCTGGCTAAGGAGGCTGGCATGGATGGCGTTGTTGCTTCTCCACGTGAGGCAGCTGGCATTCGTGAGGCCTGCGGACCCGACTTTTTGATTGTAACTCCGGGCGTGCGTCCTGCTGGCGCTTCCTTGGATGACCAAAGCCGCGTAGCAACTCCTGCAGGAGCCTTTAAAAATGGATCTTCGCACATTGTTGTTGGTCGTCCTATTACGAAGGCAGAGAATAGAAAGGCTGCTGCTGAGGCTATTGTAGCAGAAATTGCTGGTGTTTAAGGAGAAGAGCTATGCCCTATGTAAATATTAAAATTACCCGTGAGGGCAATGTTACTCCAGAGCAGAAAAAGCAGCTTATCGAAGGGGCTACGGAGCTTCTGCATAGGGTGCTGAACAAGAATACTGCTACTACAGTTGTCGTTATTGACGAGGTTGATACAGATAACTGGGGTATTGGCGGTGTGCCTGTTACGGAAATAAGAGCGAGATCTAAAAAGTAATTTGAAGGGAGAATTCATATGGAACCGTTATTAGAAAAAGATGTAATGAAAATGCTGGAAGAGACTGAAGCTGTGCTGCATGGCCACTTTTTACTGACCTCTGGCCTGCATAGCCCTATGTATGTAGAAAAATTTAATGTGCTGCAGCACCCTAAATATACGGAAAGACTGTGTCAGGAAATCGCTCGCCGTTATGAAAACGATAACATCGAGCTGGTTGTAGGCCCTGTAACTGGCGGTATTCTGCTGGCTCACGAGGTTGGCAAGGCTCTGGGTACCCGTGCTATCTTCACCGAGCGTGAAAACGGCAAGATGACCCTGCGCCGTGGCTTCCAAATTCCTGCTGGCACTCGTGTTTTAGTGGTAGAGGACATTGTTACCACTGGTGGCAGTGTTAAAGAGGTTATGGAGGTTGTGAAAGAGCATGGTGGCGAACTAGTAGGCGTAGGCCTCTTAGTTGACCGCAGCGGCGGCAAGGTTGACTTTGGTATTCGTACCGAAGCACTCTTGCACCTGTCCGTAGAAACCTTCCAACCGGACAACTGCCCTCTGTGTGCAGCTGGCAAGGAATTCA
>JAEDNJ010000220.1 GCA_016302525.1 Phascolarctobacterium sp.
TCCTTAGCCTCCTGCAGCTTAGCATATAAATCTGCGGGGAACTTAGCATCAATAGGTAGATAAACAGCAGACCCGTCCTGACCTGGCATACGGATGGCATATTCCACCCTGTTTTTCGTACCGCTCACAGTCACAACATCCCGTGCATATTGCTCCGGTGCCAAAATTTCCTCTAAAATAGCCCCCAGCTGTACCTCACCCAAAATGCCACGAGTTTTAACATTGCCCAAAATCTTCTTCAAGCTATCCACGCCCGTAGCCAGCTTACGCATTTCGCCTAAGCCCTCGTAAACACGCTTCAGCTCCCTTGTAACCGTATCAAAGGAGGCAGCGATACGCTGCTCTAGAGTAGACTGCAGCTTTTCGTCCACCGTACCACGAATTAAGTCCAGCTTCGCATTGTTATCATTGCGCAGCTCCTCTAGCTTTTGCTCTACCACGCCACGGATACCCTCTAGGCGCTGCTCATTGCTCTGCTCCACGTGCTCAACCCTGCGCTCCATGCTCGCCAGCTTTTCTTCCAGCAGCTTGCCTATAGCCTCCAAGGAGCTCAGATTATTTTGATTCAGCTGCATAAAGCTTGCTAAATTATCCTTATGCTGCTCATTAAGGGCCCGCTGCAAATCCTCGGCAAACAACCTTTGCTTAGTTAGTAAATCCTCCCTCAGCGCTAAAAGAGCCTTCTCTGTTTTCGCGCTGTCCTCCTTACGCAGAATTAAAATTAACAGCATAATTGCATTGATAGCCAGTAGCATCAGCATTGCAGCCTTCATGTAATCCATTTATTAATCCTCCCAATTACTATAACATCAACAAACACTAACCTTCTTTGTTCCTGCCATGCTATGACATTCTCTCACACAAACCAAGCCTTTAGCATACTATATAAGTATAAGCCTTCATAAGCAAAGCTCTGCTTATACTACTCAATTACATAAACACCTACAAAACATTATTACCAGCTTTATATACCTGCATTATTTCCCACATACTTAGCCTATTATCTACCATATATAAAGCTACGTTCAAGCAAACACGTAAAAATTTATGTTGAGCAAAAACTAGTGTTGACCTAAAATATATTAAAGCAGTTTTTCCTTGTGCTAACTTCAATCTACTTATATTATACTACCATTTACAAACACAATCAATATCTATAAAACATATTTTCATATTTCTTTTCTTACTCTTTGCCGCTTGCCATAGTACGCTCTCTGTATTATAATAAAAACATCAGGCTTGCTCTTTTGGATAAGCAAGCCCTTTCTTTTAGTTTATGTGCTTATACAGTTTACCCGCAAAATTATCACTCAGCTTTAAACCTGTGCTTTTGCTTGCTCTGCTTAACGCTCTATTTGTGCCTTAGCTGAGTATGCTTAACGCTCTACATAGAATTTTTCACTTAAGGAGGCTAACATGGTACCAGGTAAATATACCTCCTATATCATACTCTTTACAGCTGTCTTCTTTCTCTCTACCTCAGGGATTTTTGCTAAGCTGGCAGAGGCACCGAGCGGCATTATCGCCTTTTATCGTCTGCTCTTTGCTGCCTTGGTCCTCTGGCCCTGGGTTATCCTGCACCCTGAGGAGCTCAATCAATTTAAGGCACTGACGACGAGGCAAAAATGCTTAGGCCTGCTCTCAGGCTCTATTTTAGCAGCTCACTATGTACTGTGGTTTGAATCGCTGCATTACACCTCTGTGGCCAGCTCGGTCATGCTAGTTACCCTGCAGCCTCTCTTTGCCATTGTCGGCTGCTATTTCCTCTACAACGAGCGCTACAGCCTGGCAGCCCTAGGTGGCTGTGCCCTAGCCCTAGTTGGCTGTGCCATCATCAGCTGGGGCGACTTTGCCGTAAGCTGGCGTGCCTTCCTTGGCGACCTTATGGCCTTTACTGCTGCTGGCGTTATTACCGTCTATTTCCTAGTCGGGCAAAGCATTCGCAAAAGCCTTTCAGCGATCACCTACTCCGTCCTGGGCTACACGAGCGGGGCTCTCTTCCTCGGCCTTTACTCCCTAGCGAGTGGCTACAGCTTTACGGGCTATCCCACCAGCACCTGGCTCGACTTCCTAGGCCTCGCCCTGCTGTCTACTATTCTTGGTCAGGTTATCTTCAACTGGCTGCTGAAATGGCTCTCTGCTACCGTCATTTCCATGAGCATCCTAGGTGAGCCCATTGGCACCTGTATTCTCGGTTACATCTTCCTCAATGAGGTGCTCAGCCTACAGCAGGCTCTTGGTATGCT
>JAEDNJ010000037.1 GCA_016302525.1 Phascolarctobacterium sp.
GCGAAAAAAATTGCTGAATTTCATAAAAACTCCTTAAGCGAAGATTTGGTATTAATGACAATTCTTATACAAGCTTAATTTTATATTTTAACTATCTTCATGTAGTCACGAATAAATGATTGTTCTCTATCACCGCCGTTCACGCCACCAATAACACTAGTATCGCCCCTAAAATTGATCGCAACATAACATGGTTCGACGATACTAAGCTCAACATCTCCTATTGGAAAATATCCATCTTTATCAATACCTGAATGTTGCAAAACCTCACTAATCAATCTATTCTGATTATCATATTTATATATAATAACTTGTATTTTTAGTGGAGCAAAATCTTTATTTCCATTACCATTACCATTACCATTACCATTTCCATTACCATTTCCATTACCATTTCCATTACCGTTTCCATTATCAACGGGCAAATAAACATTACCATTGCTATCTTTATTAGTAGTAAGTGCGTCTTTGTCTGTATTAAAAAAAATCCTGTATGTTCCTGTAGCATTAGAACCAAAAGAAAGCAATTGAGAAACGGAAAAAAACTTTACATTATTCTCTTTAGGATCATATTTAACAATTTCCCCCTGTGGAGTAGTGTCAGTAGACCATAAATCACCACTATTGTCTTTATCGAAAGTAAATGGAATATTTGTCTCGATTTTATCACCAGGATTTACGGATCCACTAGATGTTCCAGTGATGATTTGTCCGCCAGAGCTGTGCGGGGGCGCAGTTGTGCCATCAGGTGTCTGAGTTACACTGCCCTTGGGCACGCCGCCATAGACATAGGCATCCTTATTCACGGCCTTAGCGTTTTTTTCTGCCTTGTCGCCAATGGGGTCAAAAAAGCCATTGAACACCAGAAAAATAGCCGCCAAGCCCAGAATGATGGCATACTCCACCAAAAGAGAGCCCTTATACTGCAATTTCCATATAGATTTGCTGTCTTTAGTCTGCATTTGCTCTAACATTTACTCACCTATTCTAAAACCAATGATAAGTGCCATTCAGCCACCACACAAGACCTAGGATGCCCAAGAGAGGAAAGGCCACAAACAACTTGATAGCAGCAACAAAGAAGAAAATCATCATAAACACAAAGATGAGCAGCCAAATCAAGCAGCCAGTGGTACTAATGGTGCTGAAATGAAAGCCACCGGGCATATGGAAGCCTGCTTCATCGCGTTGGTCATAGCGAGAAGAACGCTCCTCATCATAAGCTCTCTCATCATAAGAGCCTTTAGGAGTACCGCTAGTAGAGCCATCCTCCTCTACAGTCACGCCAGCAAAGGAATCACGCTCATCAGAGCTGAGCACCTCTGCATCTACAGTAAATTGATAATGACAATAAGGACATTCAGTAGCACCCTTGGCTACCTCACGCTTACAAAAGGGGCATTGCATTTAAAATTCTCCTTTCAAAGGACTGCTTACAAGGTCTAGTAAGCAGCAACACGAACAATTAAACTATTCTATACTAACAGCAGCATGAGAAAGCCCTCTTCATTAATATAGCGAGGGTCTCCCTGTTCTAGGGTTAAGGCGTTAGAAATTTCATTACTGGTTCTATAAATAGCTGTCGCCGGCACATTATGACACATCTCCGACAGCTTAGGCACATCATAATTATAAACGCCGTTAACATCAACAAAATTACGAATTACACCCGCAGCCCAGATTTCAGGCATACGCACCTTCTTGGGTACAAGGGCGAGAAAGTCACTCCACATGGTCTGACAAAGCTTAATATCATAAGCAGAAAAGGAATAAGGACGCATAATGTCAGCAATGAGCTGGCTCACCTTATCAGCAAGAGGACTTTGCGGCTCATAGGTTTTGATTCTAGATTCATAGTTGAAGCAGTCAAGACGCATATAGGAAGAAAACATCAGACAGAGATGGCGCACAAACATACCATTGCGGGCAATAAATTCATCCATGCTCATCCTGCCATTTTGGCGCAGAGCAAAAAAATCCTTGGCCCTTTTCATGGTTGCAGCCATTCTCTTAGTCACGGTACTAGAAATCTTAAAGCCTCTGATAAAGTTGAGCACCATCGTATTATTATAATAGATATGACCCATAAAGAGCAAATGCTTCCAGTCAGCTTCTTCATCTAGGGGCAGCGTAAGACAATAGCCTGCATTAGTAAAAACATCTGTGCAATTATAGCTGTTGTCCTCGTTTTGGGAAGTAACCTTAAAAACAGCCAGCTTAGCCTGAATAAGCTCTAGGAGGATATCCTCATAGACCTCGCCCTCCTGCGTGAAATTGCCAGCACACAGGTCCTCATAAAAATGCTCTATGGGGCGCTTATCATTGCTCAGCAGATGATAGTCAAAGAGGAAGTAATCCCAAAAGGATTGGGCATATTCCTCGGATTGAGGGTCCTCGTCCATCACACCAGCAGCAAGAATACCACTGTAGAAAAAGGCAGCCCTCTCTATATCACGGTAATATTCGTTAGCAGCATAAAAATTGCGAATAGCATTCAAAAGATTATCTAGCTTTTCGCCAATATTCAGGAAAATCTTGGTCGGTAAATCAGGACTAGAATAGATATTAAATTTTTCTACATCAGACAAAAAATTGCCCTTTCTGTCCATCAGCTGCAGCTTATCGTTTACTACCAGCTTCGTCAAGGCCTCTCTAGGGCCAGAGCCATGCATGAGCACCTTTCTTTTCACAAGATAGGTATAAAAGCCATCTAAGTCGCCTAAAAATTTCTTTAGATGTGGGGGATTAACACTAAAGCCAGCCACATTACGACCACACCAGCCTACACAATCAATAAAGTTTTCGCGATTCATGTCGCCCAGAAAGTTATCACTATTCCCCAAAAAGACACACAAAAGCATGATGTTGCTCCAAATATCTACGAGCTCATCATCCTTAGTGCCCTGCCAGGCCAAGGTGCGCAGGTAGTTTTCTACCAGCCTACGCTCAACGACAGTGTTCCAATCGGGGTCTTGGTTATAAAATTCGTCAACTATATCGAAAACATTCATTTATGTATGTCTGCTCCTCAGCAAAAAGAAATCTAGTGTATTATACCATATTTGTAAAAAAAACTAAAGCATAAAAAAATACGGCCAAAGTAGCTTTGACCGTAAGAGCTATTTTTATCATTGTTTAGGTTTATCGATGTCAATAAAAAAGCTTGCCATAGAGCAGCCCAGGATATCATGCAGCTTCAGCAGGTTTTGCACTGTAACAGCAATTCTTCCGCATTCGATATTGCTCATATTAGTTTGAGAAACTCCCAGCTCGGTAGCTAAAGCAGTTTGTGAATAGCCTTTTTCTATGCGGATAATTTTGATGCGCTTGCCAATGATTTTATTAACTTGTTCCACAATGATCGCCCCTTTCATTAATAAATACTTTTGATATTAAACCCTAGGGTCATTATACTATACCTGCGATTAAAATGCAACAAAAATATTCATTTTATATAATACTATTTACAAACTAGATATTCCTTATATAGAAAAATTGAGTAAAAACATAGTATCAGTCTAGGTAATAGAATACTATTAATAAAATTTTATAATAAGATAAATTTGGGTTATAGCATTTCCTATCCTTCAACCAGCTACAATAGTATTTCTCCGGGCTCATAGTCTACAGTAGTCTTGACAAAGGCAATTTCATCACAATAGGGATAAAGCGAGCAGTGGACACATTCCTTCCACACCTTTTGCGGCAGCTTGCTCTTATCTGTTTGAATATAATCGCACTTAGAGAAGAAGCCCGGCTGATAGGTTAAGGAGAAAAACATCTTGACGCCTCTGGTAATGCCCTCCTGCTCCAGATGATGGACCAGGGCTCTGCCAATACCAGACTTTTTAGCCTGAGGAACAATAGCCAGAGAACGAATTTCTGCCAGCTTATCCCAGACAAAGTGCAAGGCACCACAGCCCATAAAATGCCCCTTATCATCTACAGCAATGATATAGTCGCGAAGATTTTCATAAATAGCATTGCGCGAGCGAGGCAGCATAAGCCCTTCCCTAGCGTAATCATTTAAAAGCTTATGGATGCTTTCAACATCTGCAAAGCTTGCAGGACGATATATAATCATAACTATTCTCCTTTATACTGGCTGAACTAAAACCACAAGAGAAATTACTTGCTAGTCTAGTGGCAGCCTTATGACTTTACAGGCGTTTTTTGAGCAAATCGGCAGCCGCACAGAGGGCGATAATCATGGCAGAGGGTCTGGGAGGACAGCCGGGAACAGCAATATCCACTGGAACGATGTTGCTCACCCTGCCACAGATAGCGTAGGTGTCGCCATAGGTTGCGCCACCAGCTGCACAGGCACCACAGGCCATAACCAGTCTTGGCTCAGGCATAGCCTCATAGGTCATCTGCAGGGCCTGCTCCAGATTGCGAGTTACAACGCCAGTTACCATAATCATATCGGCATGACGAGGCGAAGCTACAAAGGCAATACCATAGCGATGGAGGTCGTAAATAGGATTGCTGAGAGCACCCATCTCAAAATCGCAAGCATTGCAGCTACCAGCATCCAGATGGCGAACATGGAGACTGCGACCTAGGCTAGCCTTAACATTTTCACTGACTATAGCCTGAACATCTGTAAGCACCTCAGCCAGAACCTCCTTATTGCTATGCTGTAAGGAAGCACAGGCCTCTACACAGCGACCGCAAAAGAGACATTTTTTATAGTCGATAACGGGGCTGCCATTCTCAATGGTGAAGGCCCGTACAGGACAAGCCTTAGCAGCAGCCTCTAAATTGCTCTCGCCCTGCTTAGTGATCAGCTGACCACGCATACGTTTAGAGCCAGTTGTATGAATTTCTTCGGTAGCAATTTTACCCTTAAAAATTGCTTCTAGCATATCTAACATAGTGGTCCTCCTTAACGATCAATACAAGCATAGCAGAGCTCAAAGCTCTTGTTAATTAACGGAAAGTCAGGGATAATGTCACCCTGTACGGCAATAGGCAGGGCAGGCCAATTCGGATAGGAGGCAGAACGCACGAATAAACGCTCAATTTTGCCCTCTGCATTCAGAATTAACCACTGCAGATTATCACCGCGGGGTGATTCACTAATGCCCCAGGCACCCTCTAAGCCCTTGAGCTCACCTAAGTCTACTCTCAGCTCAGTTTTATCCTGGCGCAAAAGATAAAGCACCTGACGAATAATATCCATGCTCTGCTCTACCTCTTCAATACGCACCTGAATCCGAGCCTCAACATCACCATTAGTTTTGCTGATAACCTTAAAGTCCAGCTCATCATACAGGCCAAAGCCCATGTCCTTACGGCTATCGCGAGTTAAGCCGCTAGCACGACCGCCTACACCTACCATGGCTAAATCCTCAGCAGTTTGCTTGCGAATAATGCCCGTAGTCTGAATACGGTTGAGGAAGTTGCCTGCATCCCACATGATTTTGACCATACTACTATAAATATCCTTAACGCGCTTAAGCTCCTCAGCGATAAGCTCCATCAGCTTGTCATCCACATCCATAGTAACACCGCCGGGTACAATCAAGCCTCTCAGGAAGCGGTTGCCAGTAAGCTCCTCGTTGAGCTGCTGCAGATATTCCTTAGCACGGGCGCCCTGGCTAATCATCGGTGAAAAGCCTACGCCAGCGCAGACGTTGCCTGTGTCGCCCACATGGTTATACAGGCGTTCCAGCTCTAAGGCAAGGGTGCGAATTAGCCAGGCACGACGAGGCACCTCTACGCTGCTGAGCTTTTCTACAGCCTGACAAAAGCTCAGCGTATTAGCTACGCTGCAGGCACCGCAGATACGCTCAATAATAGGCAGAGCCTCCATGGGAGTTTTGCCCTCTACAGCCTTTTCAATGCCGCGATGGGTAAAGAAGAGCTTAGCATCCAGCTGCAGCATAGCCTCACCAGCCTGGCTAAAGCGGAAATGACCCGGCTCGATAATGCCAGCATGGATAGGACCAACGGGCACCTCAAACACGCCCTCACCCTGTGCAGTGCACATATTAAAGTCTCTTTGTCCCCTCACCTTGTGGTTTACCGCATAACGCTTGCGCAGGGGATAAAAATCTCTCGGAAAGCTTTCGTGCAGAACGAGGGGGCGCAGGTCGGGATGACCCTCAGGCTCAAAGCCGAACATATCGTGCAGCTCTCTTTCATACCAAACGGCAGCAGGGAAAATTGCTGTCAGGCAGGGATAGCTGAGCTTGTCTTCGTCCTCAAACTCAGCCTTGACAATATCCATATTGCGTTTATCAGTATTGTAAAATAAGCAGTAAATGGCCAGCTTGCCGCCAATGTTGGTTTCATCAGCGCCAAACATAGCTGCCAGAGGATGTCTGCCATTAGCGCTGCAAATATTAGCGGCGCCGCGTAAATGTTCAGGTTTAACTTTAATCATGACATCAGCCTCCTATAATCATAACAGCTTGGCTTAACAGATGGTTGAGCCAGGTAATATTTTCAAAGCCAGCACCAACGACACAGGTTGCCAGAAGCAGCAGCAGTAACACAAAAATATCCACAGGCTGCAGCAGGTCTCCCAAGGGCTGACGAGCGCGAGAACGGTCGCAGAGCATACGCATACCGTGGTAAAGAATACCGATGAGAACACCAGCCAACAGCACAACCAGAATACTGCCCGCAATTTGGTGCTCGCTCTTGAACATAGCCGTCAGGATGTTGAACTTACTAAAGAAAAGTCCGAAGGGGGGCAAGCCCAAAATGCCCAGCATACCAGTAAGCCAGAAGGTGGCTGTTTGCGGTACATCCTTAAACATACCGTGAATACGCATCATATTACGAGTGCCGTACTCTTGAATAATGGTGCCAGCCATAAAGAAGAGCACAAACTTAATCATAGCATGGCTATACATATGGATTAAAACAGCCTTTAAGGAGAACATAGTGAAAACGCCAACACCAGCAAGCATAATACCAATGTTTTCCATAGAGGAATAAGCCAGGATACGCTTTACATCACGTTGCACTACCACAAAGGGCACCGCAATGGCTACAGTCAGGAGAGCGAAGAAGAGCAGCATACTGCTCATCAGCTCACTGCCAGCAGTGGGCAGAATAATTACCAGATTACGCAGCAATACATAAATTGCGCAGGTGCAGAGAGCGCCACTGAGCATACCGCTGGTTAAGCTGGGAGCCTCTGCATAGGCATCGGGCAGCCAGGAATGCATGGGAGCCATACCAGCCTTCGTACCGTAGCCAATGAGGATAAAGAGCAGCGCCAGCTTGGTGAGACTAGGATTGAGCGCAGTTGCGTGCTGCTTCAGGTAAACCCAATCTAAAGCGTTGGCAGAGCCCATGAGCTGAATTTGCGCATAGTATAGAATAAGCGTACCCAAGAGCGCCAAGCAGATACCTACAGAGCAAACCATGATGTATTTCCAGGTTGCTTCTAAGGCGGCCTTAGTGAACTTATAGGAAATTAAAAGTGCAGAGATAAGTGTAGTAGCTTCGATTGCAACCCACATCAGGCCCAGATTGTTGACAATCAGCACCAGGAACATGGTCCAGCAGAACATTTGCATAAGCGCAAAGTAACGACCAGTTTGCAGCTGCTCGCCCTTTAAAACACCGCACTTCTCTTCTCTGGATAAGTAGGACTTAGCGGTCCAGCTAGCAGCTACATAGAGTGTGGTGATAATAACCATCACCCACACGCTCAACGCATCGATGTAGAAATAATCGTTGTGGAAGGGCTGCGTAGGGTCAAAGGAAGCCACCAGCATGACCATCGTAGCACCAAAGACTGTAGCAGTTAGGCGGTGCAGCCAGTGTAAAGCCGCATTGGGCATTTTTACGAGCAAAGCTAAAATAGCGCAGAGAGGCGGCAGACAAATTAAGATAGATAAATATGTTAACATGGCCTCACCCCTTTAGCTTCTGCATTACGTTAGTATCCGTGGTTTGGAAATTCAAACGCAAGCGTGTCGTCAAAATAACAAGAATTACTACAGCAATTAAAACATCCAGGAAAACGCCTAATTCTATGATAATAGGCAGGCCCTCGGTCATAACCAGGCCCAGGAGATAAATACCGTTTTCCATGGTAATCATGCCAATCATCTGCATGATGGCACGAGAACGCATAACTATGAGCGCCAGACCAGTCATAATCATGAACATGGAGGTAGCAAGAATATCCCTACCCTCAAAGCCCGGCAGAATGCGGTCTACAATCATGTAGCTCAGTCCCAGTACAAAAGCAGCCACACCTGTAGAGTAGTTGACATTGATATCGCTCATAATTTCCTTTTCATCCTTAAGCTCGCGTACAACCTTCAGGATAGCAAAGGGAATACAGATAACCTTGACGATGATTGTCAGAATACCCGGCAAAAAGCCATGCAGACCACCGCCATGAGCAATGCCAATGACAAGGCAGGCAGCGGCGATAATTGCAGATTGCACGGCCAACAAAATAGTAGAACGGTGCAGCTCCATAAAGCGGGTCTGCAGGAAAACAATGCACATTAAAGCAACAACTAAATATTCCATGCTTACCTCCTTACTGAGCCACAATTGCCAGGAGCAGCATTACGCCGGCAGCAGCCAGATAAACGCGCACCTTGAACAAACGCATTTTATTATTTAAGGTTTCTACAAGACCTACCGCAACAGTGCTTAAAAGCACCTTCGCCACAACGGGAATGTTGAGCGGCAGATACAGCAGGCTAAAAAGAATAATGAACATTAATAGCTTGAGCTGGCTTGCCCAATGAATAAAGGCGAGCAGACGACCAGAATACTCCAAGGTCATACATTCATGAATCATGGTAAGCTCTAAGTGTGTATCCGGGTTATCTACGGGGATACGGCTATTTTCTGCCAGCAGCACGAGGAAAAAGGCTACGCAGGTCAGGACACCAGCTACTGTAAGATTTAGCTCGTCGGGTCTGAGGCTCATACCACTGAGATTAGTAGAGCCAGTATGAATGACATTAGAAAGAATAGAGAGCATAATTACCGGCTCCACAAAGGCAGCAATGTAAACCTCACGGCTGCCGCCCATACCGCCAAAGGCAGTTGCTGCATCCATAGAGGAAACAGCCATAAAGATGCGTCCCAGAGCCATAATATATACGAAAACGAAAACATCACCGAAGCCCATTTGCTTATTAAAGAAATTGGGCAGCATAGCAGCAGCTACCAGTGTAGTTATAAAATAGATACAGGGAGCCACCTTAAAGATAATGCCTGTGTAGGGCGTGAGGATAACAGGCTTGCGCCACCATTTGAAGATGTCCACATATTCCTGAAAAATACTGGAGCCAACACGGTTTTGCAGGATGGCCTTCACCTTCTTGACAATGCCACTTACTAAGGGTGCTACAAATAGCAGTACCAAAGCCTGCCCCAGACAGTATAAAACATTGAGAAGCATTTCTTGCATATTTATCATTTTATTACAGCCCCCCAAATCAAGACAGCAATCATAGCAGCCATTACATAGCCCACATAAAGACGCACACTACCCTGCTGCAGGCGACGCAGGAAGGCGGAATAAACAACGATGTATTTTTGTACGGGTTGGTATAATTTCTCGGAGACCATATCTGTGAGCTCCAGCTTATACAGAGTTTGGTGACCAAAATAAGCATGGTCCTTTTGTGTATAATGCTTATTGCGGATTGGATGCAGCATATAGTCAAAGGCACGGCGTACCGGCTTAGAGAAGCCTATAGCAGAATACTGCTGACGCGCTGTAGGATAGGTGCCACAGTTCCAGGTTACATCCTGCACGGTGTATTTGGCACTTGCTGCAAAAACATAAACCACAGCGGCAACTATACCTAAAACTACGAGCAACAGAAGCGGTGCATAGCTAGCATTACCCCACCAAAGACCTTGCTGGCTAATAAACATGTGTGCCTCGGCATTCAAAGCCTTAGACACCATTTCCAAAATAGGCTGCGGGAAGACACCAGCTGCCAATACTAAAACAGAGCTAATGCTCATAGCAGATAGAATAAAGCTGTCGCTTTCATGTGCATGCTCAGCAATTTCGCTGCGGGCACGGCCCAAAAAGGCAATGCCAAAGTAGCGCACAAAGCAGCCCAAAGCTAAAGCACCCGTAAAGCCCAGAAGAATAAAGCAAATAGCAGTCAAAAGACGAATATCAGCAGCGCTGGAAGCACGACCCAGAGTAATGAAGCCCTCTAAAGCCAGCCATTCACCGTTAAAGCCACAGGTCAAGGGAATAGCAGCCAAGGCCAAGGAGCCCACAAAGGTACAAAGAGCTGTAACGGGCATTCTGCGTGCAAGGCCACCAAAGAGCTCTAAATTTTTGCTGCCTGTGCCGTGCATAATGCTGCCAGCACTCATAAACATCAGCACCTTCATGATGCTGTGGTTAAAGGCGTGCAGAAGAGCTGCAGCTAGGGCAACCATGTACCAGTGACCACCAGCTGTTACCTTTAAGAGCATACCGCAGCCAAAGGCAGCAAAGATAACACCCATGTTTTCTACAGAAGAATAAGCCAAAATACGCTTAATATCATTTTCCATCTGCGCATAGAGAACGCCCAGGAAGGCAGAAACAGCGCCCAGGAGCATAACTACGACAGCCCACCAATAATGCCACTGCGGAATAAAGCTGAAAACAAAGCGACCAAAGCCGTAGAGAGCGATTTTCAGCATAACGCCACTCATCAGCGCGGAGACATGGCTAGGAGCTGCAGGATGGGCCTGGGGCAGCCACACGTGCAGGGGTACTAAGCCAGCCTTTAAGGCAAAGCCCAGGAAAGCAGCGACAAAAACCCAGTTTTGTAGCTCAGGTGTCAGGCTATTGGCAGCCATATCCACAAAGCTATAGCTTTTGCTATGAGCACCAACCATAAGGAAGGCAATCATCAAAGAAGTTGTACCTAAAGAAGTCATCACAAGATACTGATAAGCCGCAGTCCAGGTGGATTTTAAATGAGACTCATGGTTTACCAA
>JAEDNJ010000038.1 GCA_016302525.1 Phascolarctobacterium sp.
TTTTTGCATCCTTACCTCCTAAAATACTACTCTAACAGGAGTAACAATGTAGGTATAGCTATCGTCACCCAGAGCTTTGACACAGACAGGACTTAAAGAAGTATTTAAGGAGAAAATAACCTCTTCACTTTCCATGTTCTTGAGAATATCCATCACATATTGGGAATTGAAGGCTACATTGAGATTATCTCCCTCAGATTCACAATTTACAATTTCTCTGCCAGTTCCTGAGGCAGGATTGCTGGATGTTAAAGTCATCACATTACCGTTAATATTAAATTTGATAATACTATATTCACCGTCACTAGAGAAGAGAGACACACGCTCTACTGCGCCAGCTAATTCCTTAACCTTCACCTTGGCGGTTACAGCAAATTTAGCAGGAATAACCCTTCTGTAATCAGGGAATTTGCCCTCGATTAAGCGGGAAACGATGATAACATTCTCAATGACAACCATAATTTGATTTTTTAAGAGAGAAATCTTCACCGTTTGGGGTACATCAGAGTTAAGATTTCTGGCAATCTCCGCTAGAACCTTAGCAGGAATAATGAGGCTTATAGGCTCTGCGTTTTCCTGAGCAATGGATTTAATCGCCAGTCTATGGGTATTAGTGCCCACACAGGTAATATTATCGCTGTTGACATCAAAGAGAATACCCGTAAAGAGAGGCCGTGACTCATCCGTAGAGCAGGCATAAATAGTCTTGCGGATTAAGTCCTTAATTTTATCATCAGAAATTTCAATAGACTTATCACCATCAAAGAGAGGGAATTTCGGAAAATCCTCTTCACTCATCAAGAGCAGCTTAAATTCAGAAGCGCTGGAGGTGATAGTTATATTTTTCGTGGCAATATTCTTTTCAATAGTAATTTCTTCACCAGAAAATTTTCTAATCAGCTCAGAAAGATATTTAGCAGAAACGACAATTTCACCTGGCTCTAAAATTTGTGCATCAGTAGTACAGGAAATAGCCATGTTTAAATCCATAGCCTGAAGCTCAATCTTATCCTCTAAGGTCAAAATATGAATGCCCGAGAAAATAGGTGTACTAGGTTTAGAAACAATGGCTTTTTGAACAATTTGAATGGCTTTATTTAAGGCATCAGAATTACAGGTAATCTTCATTTATACACAAGCCTCCTTTTATCTTGATAGCTATTATATATTTATAAAATAGTAGTCGTAGTAGTAAGCGCTGTTGATAGTGTGGAAAAGTGGGAAATATCCCGTAGCTAAGCAGTTTTTCCTCTGTACATAAGGCTGTTGATGAGCGGAAAAAGTTTTCCACAATATCAACAGCTAAAATTTCTATCAACAAATCCTTAAAAGTTATCCACAGAAATTTACAGGGTTATCCACAAAAAATGTGGATAACTTTATTGCTTAATCATTTCCATGATTTTCGCTACATCTTCCTTAACCTTAAGCTCTGTTTTAAGGGATTTACTTATTTTCTCATAGGCGTGCAGGGCTGTGGTATGGTCTCTTTTGCCAAAGAGCTCGCCGATTTTGGGGTAGGAAAGGTCTGCTAATTCACGACACAGGTACATGGCTATCTGGCGTGGATAAACAATGCTTTGCGTACGCTTTTTATTGTATAGCTCTTCGGTTTTAATTTTGTAGAATTGTGCGACTGCCTTGGTGATACTGTCAAAGGTTATGACGGCTTGCACAGTATTAATATTCATGTCGTTGAGAACCTTTTGGGCTGTTTCTATCGTAATAGGCATATCCATAAAAGAGGTGTAGGCTACGAGCTTGGTATAAGCGCCTTCAATTTCACGAATATTGGTCGTAATATTGGTAGCTAAGAGGGTAATGACATCATTAGGAAGCTCAATATTATCATTGTTAGCCTTTTGACGAATAATCGCCATACGGGTTTCTAAATCGGGAGCCTGCACATCTGCCTGCAATCCCTGCTCAAAACGGGTACGCAGACGATCCTCAAGGGTCTCGATTTCTTTAGGAGGACGGTCACTGGAGATAATAATCTGCTTATTCGCGTCATGCAGAGCGTTGAAGGTGTGGAAGAATTCCTCCTGTGTGCGCTCCTTGCCCTTTAAGAACTGAATATCGTCGACAATGAGGCAGTCAATGTTGCGATATTTTTGACGGATAAAATCGGTGGTCTTTTTTTGGATGGACTGAATAATTTCATTCGTAAAGGTTTCGCAGGATAAATAGAGAACCTTCTTGTTAGGATCATTCTTGATAATACGATTGCCGATAGCGTGCATGAGGTGGGTTTTACCCAGACCAGAGCCTCCATAAATAAAGAGAGGATTATAGGAATTGCCAGGATTATCCGCAACATTGGAGGCAGCTGCAAAAGCTAGTCTATTAGAGTTGCCCACAATGAAGTTTTCAAAAATGTATTTCGGATTAAGATTGGAAGACTGCCTTTCTACATGGACCTCACTAGGCTGCTCAGAAGGAGAGGCTGGCTCTGGCAAAGGCTGAGGAGCCGTTGTTGGGGCAGGATGATCTTCTGTCTCAATGATAAAAGCTAGGGGATTGCCGGTAATTTCTGCTAAAACTTCTTCAAATTTGGCAGCATATCTATCCTGGAGCATTTTCTTGAAAAAGGAATTTTGTACTGATACCTTTAGATATGTCTCCGTTACCTCTAAAGGCATAATCGGCTCTATCCAAACCTTATAGACAGCATCACTAGTAGATTCCTTTATCTTATCTGTGAATTTAACCCAGATTTCGAATAAATCGTACATAATTCATGTCCTTCCTAAGATGATTTTTATAGTAAAAATTGTCTTGTTTTTTCGCTTCTGTACTGACCTAAAAAATCAGATAGTTACCTATATTTTATCAGACTGTGGATAACTTTGCAATTATTTTAGGTCTATTTCTTGAAAATAGCTCATTGAAGAGACTGGTGCGATATTTTTGAGTTTAGAGTTAAATATTATCCTAGAATAGGTTTAGAGCTAGCAGGCTCGTTTTAGAACAAAAAATTACAATTATTTATATGTAGCAAGGTAAATTTTGCTTGACGAAAGCTTCTATTTCCAATATAATAGTTTGGTAATAGTCTACAATTACACTATCTATGTCAAATTTTATGCATAGTAAGGTCCTGAGTTCGCAAATTATATTTTTCTACAGAGCGGTTTTTTTGTCTGGCTACTGCCGCAGCCAATATAATTTCTAGCTATCAATTCAGAAACATAGAATTTGATAAAAATTTTTCAATGAAGAAGGAGGGAATATCGAATGAAACGTACTTTTCAACCTAACAATCTCAGAAGAAAAAGAACCCATGGTTTCAGAGAAAGAATGAAAACTTTGGGCGGTCGTCAAGTTCTTAAAAGAAGACGTGCTAGAGGCAGAAAGAAACTCTCTGCATAAGATTATTAAATAGGCCGCGAAAGTGGCCTATTTTTTCCATGCAAAGAGGTATTCAGAGGTATTCTGAAATGCAACACACCTATTCTTTTAGAAACATCAATCGTTTAAAATCTAAAGAAAGCTTTCAAGCAGTATATAACCAGGGACATTCTTTTGTAGACAGGATGTCAATTTTTTATGTTCTTACGGATCAGGATGAAAGCGTTAGGCTTGGTCTGGCTGTTGGCAAGAAGCTTGGCTGTGCAGTTGTAAGAAATCATCTTAAAAGAATGATGCGGGAGGTTTTCCGCAAGCACAGACATGAGCTTAAGGAAGGTATTCGTATTGTTTGGGTGGCTCGACGTAGATTAGTTCAAGCTCACTTACCTGTTTTTGAACGTACATTTTTAACACTGGCAAAAAAGGCGGCGTTATTAAAGGAAGCGAACACTAATGATTAGTTCCTTGATAAAAAAAATACTTATTCTTTGTATTAGATTTTATCAGATTTTCATTTCCCCACTGTTTCCCCCGCGCTGCAGGTTTTACCCTACCTGTTCATCCTACGCTATTGAAGCAATTGAAAAAAAGGGTGCTATTAAGGGAGGCTGGATGGCCCTTAAGCGTATTTGCAAATGTCATCCCTTTCATCCCGGAGGCTATGACCCCGTTGAATAGGTCGTAGCAAGGTAACTGTATTTCTTATTGAATGAGGAGGAAAATTGTGGATTTTCTCAGTAACATTGTTCAACAGGTTTTAGGTGTATTCTACGGTTTAACCAAAACCTTAGGATTTCCTAACTATGGTGTTGCCATTATTTTAATGACCATCGTAGTAAAAATGCTATTGTATCCTCTTACAAAAAAACAAATTGAATCAACAAAAGCAATGATGTCGATTCAACCGAAAATGAAGGCCTTACAAGAAAAATATAAGAATGATAAGCAGCGCCTGAACATGGAATTGGCTAACCTTTATAAAACCGAGGGCGTTAATCCCTTAGCTGGCTGCTTACCCTTATTAGTGCAAATGCCTATCATGATTGGTATTTTCTATGGTATTCGCGATTTTAACTATGTAGGCTCTTCTACATTCTTAATTTGGGACATTGCCAAAAGCTTTGACGATATCAATAAAGCTGCAGGCTTTGCTGCTGCCATGCCTTATTTGTTCTGGCCTGTGCTGTCTGCTGCCTCCTCTTTAGTTGTATCTATCATGAGCATGCCCGCTGGTGGTGCTTCTGGCGCTGCTGGTATGCAAAACAAAATGATGACCTATGGTATGCCTATTTTTATTGGTTATATCAGTGTTGGCTTCCCTACTGGTCTGGTAATTTATTGGGTAGTGATGAACCTTGTTCAAATTGTCCAACAAAAATACATGATGCAGGGAACACATTAATTATTAGGAGTTAAAAATATGGCTTTTATTGAAACTACTGGCAAGAGCGTACAAGACGCTATTGACAAGGCTCTAAAAGAATTAAAGGTTTCTGCTGAGCAGGTAACTGTTGATATTTTAGAGGAAGGTAAAAAAGGCTTTTTATTTGGTTTCGGCAGCAAGGATGCCAAGGTTCGTGTTACCGTTAAGGAAGATGTTGCTCTGGTAGAAAAACCGGCTGAAAAAACCTTAGAGGAAGCAACTGAGGAAGCTAAGGAAGCGTTGAAAAACCTCACCGTAGCTGCTGCAGATGCTATGAACAGGAAGGCAGAGGAATTTAAAGCTGAGGCTGCTGAAAAGGTAGAAGAAATCAAAACTGAGGCTGCTGCTAAAGCTGAGGTAATCAAGAATGAAGCTGCTGCTAAGGCAGAAGAAATTAAGGTTGCTGCCCAAGCAAAGGCTGAAGAATTAAAGGCTAAATTAGAAGAAAAGGAAGCTGAGGCTAAGACTGAGGTTAAGGCTGAGGTTGAAGAAGTAAAGAAGTTTGAAGGCAAAAGAGAGCCTCGTAAATATGCTGTTAGTGATGAATCCGTAGCTGCTGCTAAGGAGTTCCTGCAAAAGGTTTTCCATGCTATGAAAATTGAAGTTGTTATGGAAAAATTCATTAACAAGAATGATGGCACTGTAACCTTTAAGCTCCATGGTGATGAGATGGGTATCATGATTGGTAAACATGGTCAAACCCTGGATTCTTTACAATATCTGACTAATTTAGTTGCTAATAAAAACAGCAGTGAGCGCGTGCGCGTAATCATTGATGTTGAGGATTATCGTGATCGCCGTGTGGAAACCTTAACCCGCCTGGCTCGTCGTTTAGCTGACAAGGTTAAACGTACTGGTGAGCGTGTTGAGCTCGAGGCTATGAATCCTCATGAGCGTAAGATTATTCATATGGCATTACAGGGTGATCGTCGAGTAACTACTCTGAGCGAAGGTGATGAGCCTTACCGCCATGTAGTAATTGAATTGAAAAAATAATGACTAAACCCAGTAAAGCTATTTTACTGGGTTTATTTTATATGCTTTTTATTGTTGTGTTAATGCTAAAAAAGCTGGCACAAAAATATAACCTGCTATGCGGGGTCGCAGTGATTTTTATAAGGAGAATGTAGCGTGCTGGAGGATACTATTAGTGCTGTAATAACTGCCTTAGGTGAGGGAGCTGTCGGGATTATTCGTTTGAGCGGGCCCAGGTCCTTAGCTATTGCAGAAAAGCTTTTTCGGGCTGCTTCAGGGAAGAGCCTAGGTGCTTATCCCGTAAACACCCTGGCTTATGGTCATATTCATGATTTTGATGGTAGTGTGGTTGATGAGGTGCTGGCTGTTTATATGCGTGGACCACGCTCCTATACAGCAGAGGATGTAGTAGAAATCCAATCTCATGGCAGCATTCAATCCTTAAAGAAGATTTTATCCTTAACCTATCAGGCTGGTGCCCGTCCTGCTGAGCCGGGTGAATTTACGAAAAGAGCCTTTTTAAATGGCAGGATTGACCTAACTCAGGCTGAAGCAGTTATGGATATTATTCACTCTCGTAGTGAGGCTGGCCTGAAGCTGGCTGTACGCCAGCAGCAGGGTCAATTAGCGCAGGCCTTGCGCGGAATTCGTAAGCAGCTAATAGATGTAATTGTTAATTTAGAGGCCGTAATTGACTATCCGGAAGAGGATATTGAGGATGTTACCTATGATAGCGTAAAAAATATGCTTACGGAGGCTATCACAGAGATTACGGAGCTTTTAAAACATTCTCATACCGGCAAAATTTTGCGCGAGGGTCTTAGGACTGCCATTGTGGGTAAGCCTAATGTGGGCAAGTCCAGTCTCTTAAATGCTCTGCTTAAGGAAGAAAGAGCCATTGTTTCGGAATACGCTGGTACTACGCGTGATGTCATCGAAGAGCAGCTGCTTTTAGACGGTGTGCCCCTCGTGCTTGCGGATACTGCCGGTATTCATAGTACAGATGACTATGTAGAAAAAATTGGTGTTGAGCGCAGTAAACAGCTCTTAGCTGATGCTGAGCTTGTTATCTGTGTTATTGATGGCAGCAGCCCCTTAACAAAAGAGGATGAGGAAATTCTGAAAGCGGCGCAGAGCAAGGAATTTGTGATTATTGTTAATAAACAGGATTTAGACATTGACGAAAATCTGCGTTTGTTAGAAAATAGATATGGTAAGGCTAAGGTTATGCCTCTTTCTGCAAAAACTAACGAGGGTATAGAGGTATTTGCTGCCTGGCTGAAGAATTATGTATATGGAAGCGAAGGCTCCTTGGGTGATGGTGTTTATGTGCAAAATGCTCGTCAGGAGAATTTACTGCGCCAGGCTCTGGACTTTCTTAAGGATGCTTCTACAGCTGCAGAGGCTTATCTTCCTTATGACTGTATTGTCATTGATGTGCGTAACGCCATCGATTTCTTGGGAGAAATTACGGGTGATACTGTGCAGGATGAAATCATCAATGAAATTTTCTCTCGCTTCTGCATAGGTAAGTAAATTGAGAGTTAAATTGCTAACTCTTTTAATATAAGAAAATATAATTAGGTAAATGTAAAATGAGTTTTATAGCAGATAAATTTGATGTTATTGTTGTTGGCGCTGGTCATGCTGGCGTGGAGGCTGCCCTGGCTGCTGCCCGCTTAGGAGGCAAGACACTTTTAGCTACGCTATCTCTTGATAATGTAGCCCTGATGCCCTGTAATCCTTCTATTGGCGGTCCTGCTAAGGGACATCTTGTGCGTGAGCTGGATGCTCTTGGCGGCCAGATGGGCCTGAGCGCCGATAGGGCTTGTATTCAAATGCGCCTTTTGAATACGGGTAAGGGCTATGCTGTGCACGCTTTGCGCGGACAGGAGGATAAGCCCTATTACCACACCATTATGAAAAAGGTAATTGAGGATCAGCCGAATTTAGAGCTAAAGCAGCTCATGATTGATAAGCTCCTGGTAGAGCAGGGAGCTGTTGTTGGTGTTGAGGCAGAGACAGGAGAGGTTTTTGAAGCTCCCTGTGTTATTTTAGCTACTGGCACCTATCTGCGAGGCCGCATTGTTTATGGTCAGCTAAATTATGCCTGTGGTCCTAACGGCTTGCGCAGTGCGGAAAAGCTTTCTGCCTCCCTTTTAGAGGCTGGGGTAGAGCTTATGCGCTTTAAGACTGGCACGCCTGCGCGCGTAGATGCACGCAGCCTGGACTATAGCAAGATGGAGCCTCAGTATGGTGATGAAGTTGTTCGCAATTTCTCCTTCATTAGCGATCTTACTACGAGGGAGCAGGTGCCCTGCTGGTTGACCTATACCAATCCTGATACTCATAAAATCATTCGCGATAATTTACATCTTTCGGGTATGTTCAATGGTCTGGTCGAGGGTGTTGGTCCGCGCTACTGTCCTTCTATTGAGTCGAAGATTACGCGTTTTGCTTCTAAGGACAGACATCAGCTCTTTATTGAGCCAGAGGGTCGTAGTACCAATGAAATGTATGTACAGGGTATGAGCTCTGCTCTGCCTGCCCATATTCAGCTGCAATTTATGCAAACCATTCCTGGTCTAGAGCATTGCAAGATGATGAGAGCAGGTTATGCAATTGACTATGATTGCCTAGACCCCCTGCAATTAAAGCCGTCCTTAGAGCATAAGGGTATCAGTGGTCTTTTTAGCGCTGGTCAGTCCAATGGTACTAGCGGCTATGAAGAGGCTGCTGCTCAGGGCATGATGGCCGGTATTAATGCTATGCGTAAGCTTCAGGGTAAGGAGCCTATTGTGCTGCGCCGTGATCAGGCTTATATTGGTGTGTTAATAGATGACCTTGTAACGAAGGGCACGAATGAGCCCTATCGCATGATGACCTCGCGTGCTGAATATCGCCTGTTGCTCCGTCAGGATAATGCTGATTTACGCTTAACCGAGTTGGGCAGACAAATTGGCTTAGTCGATGATTATCGTTACGAGCGCTTTACGACGAAGCGCAGTGCTATTGAAAGAGCGATAGCAGATTTGGGCAACATTAATCTTTCTCCTAGCGCTGAGAATAATGCGAAGCTGGTGCAATTAGGCACCACGCCCTTAAGAACGGGTATTAATATGCTGGATTTGCTGCGTAGAAAAGAGGTTGCCTATAACCATTTGCAGGAGGCCTTTGCTTTGCCAGAGCTTGACCAGACTGTGGCGGAGCAGGTGGATATTTTTGCTAAATACGAAGGCTATATCGCTAAGCAGCGCCAGGAGGTAGAGCGTGCTCTAAGGCTAGAGAATAAACGCCTGCCGGAAGATTTTGACTATCGTTCAATTAAAGAGCTTTCTACAGAGGCAGCAGAAAAGCTTAGCAAGGTTAAGCCCAGCTCCTTAGGTCAGGCCTCTCGTATCAGCGGTGTTTCTCCTGCGGATATTAGTGTTTTGATGATTGCTCTTGAGCTTAAGCATCGTAAGGAGAATTAAGATGACCTTTGCAGAAATTCTTGTTACTAAGGGTAGGGAGGCTGGCCTTGAGTTTACCGACAAGCAGCTGCAGCAGTTCACTACCTATTACGAGCTCTTAGTCGAAACCAACAAGGTTATGAACCTCACCGCTTTAACAGAGCCAGAGGATGTGGCGGTTAAGCATATGATTGATTCGCTCTTAGCCTTTGAGCCCAGCTTTAGCGGCAAAACCTTAGCCGATGTAGGAACGGGAGCAGGCTTTCCTGGTGTTCCTTTAAAAATTTATTGTCCTAGCCTCAAGGTTGTGCTCATTGATTCCTTGGGCAAGCGCCTTAAATTTCTTGAGAATGTCATTAGCACCCTTGGTTTAGAGGAGATTAGCTGTCGTCATTTGCGTGCTGAGGATGCTGGCCATAATAAGGAGCTGCGCGAAAGGTTTGATATAGTTACGGCCAGAGCTGTGGCTCGTTTAAGTGTTCTTTCTGAGTATTGCTTGCCTCTTGTCAAAAAGGGTGGCTCGTTTATCGCTCTTAAGGGCAGTAAATATGCTGATGAGATTAAAGAGGGCGAGCAAGCGGTCAAGAGTCTGGGCGGAAAAATAGTCTCTGCTGAACCTGTAAAGCTACCTGGACTTGATGATGGGCGTGCTATTGTCAAGATTGCTAAACTTAAACCAACCCCAGCGCAATATCCCCGTAAAGCGGGCACCCCAGATAAACAGCCCTTGGGCAGCAAATAGAGGAGGAGTATGATGTTAGTAGATGATGGTTTTTCTGTACTAGATACAGGCTTTGGTACCTTAGATGAAAGGCAAACTGTCCATGATGTGCAGATTGTGAAGGTGCCTGTTGAGAAAATTTTCCCTAATCCCTATCAACCCCGCAAAAACTTTGAGGATGAGTCCTTAGCTGACCTTGCTTCCTCTATTGCTGAGTATGGTGTATTACAACCCTTGCTTGTTGCCCCTGCTGACAATGGTTCCTATCTACTCATTGCTGGCGAGCGTCGTTTGCGTGCCTCTAAGCTGGCTAATCTGCAAGAGGTGCCTGTTATTGTTAGCAAGTACACTACCCAGCAAATCGCCGAGATTGCCTTAATCGAAAACCTGCAGCGCGAGGACTTACATTTCCTTGAAGAGGCAGAGGGCTACGAGCAATTAATGAGCCAATTTAACCTAACCCAGGAGGCTATGGCTGCTAGGGTAGGGAAGAAGCAATCTACCATTGCTAACAAGCTGCGTTTGCTGCGCTTATCCCAAAATGTGCGTAAGGTCTTGAATGAGGCAGAGCTTACAGAAAGGCACGCGCGTGCTCTCTTAAAGCTGAACACTGAGGAGGAACAGCTAAAGGTTCTGCAGGTTGTTGTCGAAAAGGACTATAGTGTTCGTCAAACTGAAGAATACATTGCTAAGCTGACAGAAGAAAAACCTGCTGAAAAGCGTAAGCGCCTTATTATTGTCAATGATGTGCGTATCTACCTCAATACTATTAAGAAGGTTGTTAATTCTATTAAGGATGTAGGTATTCCTGTTGCTATGGAGCAAAGCCTAGAGGATGATGAGGTTGTTGTTACCTTAAGAATCAAAAATCAAAAAAAGAATAAGCAGTAAATTTTACTTAGTTTGTGCCAAGCCAATGTTTCACGTGAAACATTGGCTTCTTTTGTTAGGAGTAACTGCTATCTTCTTTTAAAGCAGTTAGGTGTTTTTTTG
>JAEDNJ010000221.1 GCA_016302525.1 Phascolarctobacterium sp.
GGATACCTCATAACCCTTACTCCACTACTACAGCCGTACCGCTTACGCTTACCATAAGCATACCGTTCTTTTCTCCTAAGACCTCATAATCAACATCAACACCCACAACAGCATTAGCGCCCATTTTCTTAGCTCGGTAAATCATTTCCTCAACAGCCTTGTCACGCGCCTCAGCCAGCTCATTTTCGTAGGTGCCACTTCTGCCGCCAACAATATCGCGTAAGCCGCCCATAAAATCCTTAATAAAGTTTACGCCAGATACGACCTCACCAAAAACTATACCCTTATATGCGACAATTCTTTTACCTTCCACAGTGGGAGTAGTGGTTACTAACATTTTGCTACCTCCTATAATCTCAGTGCTTACACCCATTAGTTTAATAAATTTATCAATTCTAGACTTCTTTTTGTCATATTCCTATGTTATTATTATATCAAGAATAGCTTATCTAAGCAAATAAAACATCTTTAGGAGGCTAATCATGTTAAGAATTCCCCATAGCCTTGTTTATACACTCGCTCTAACAGGATTGTTTCTGTGTACCTCTTTTACGCCAGCTTCTGAGGCTGCTGTAAAAAGCCCTAGCTATTATCTAAGCGCCACCGCTGATTATAACGCTAAGCAGCCTATTTATGTCACTGGTCATAGAGAGCCTGATGCTGATACTGTCTGCTCCTCTATCGCCTGTGCCGAGCTGTTGAAGGCCATGAACTATCAAGCTGAGGCAGTGCTGCCCGGCAAGCTCAATGCTGAGACTAGCTATGCTTTGAAAAAGTTTCAGGTGCCTGTACCAAAGACCATGCAAACTGCCGCTGGCAAGCAGTTCGTTCTCGTTGACCACAGCCTTTATCGCCAGGCGTTAGACGGTATGCAGAAGGCTGATGTACTAGCGGTTTTAGACCATCACGCTTTGGGCGATATCAAGAACCCTAACCCCATCACCTATCTTATTCAGCCACTTGGTGCAACGTGCACGATTGTCTATAACGAGTTTCAAAGACAGAAGCTTAAAATTACTCAGCCTATAGCGGGGCTACTCTTAACTGGTATCTGCTCTGATACTATTGGTCTAAAATCGCCCACCACGACAGATTTTGACAGACAAGCCGTGACCAAGCTAGCCAAGCTTAGCAAGGTGAAGGATTACCGTGCCTATACTAAAGAGCTGCTAGATGCAGGCAATATTTACGACAGCCTGAGCGCAGCAGAGCTTTGCCATTACGACTATAAACAGTATGCGGCTGGCAGCAAAACCATTGGCATAGCCCAGATACAGTCTGCTAATGCTGAACAGCTTGACAGACTCGAAGCACGCATTACTAGCTACATGGAGCAAAACCTCCAAGGCTTAGGCGTAGATATGTACTTTATGATGCTCACTAATCTTGACAGCTTTTCCACCAAGCTTTTGTGCTTTGGCAAGGATTCCTTGACGACAGCACAAAAGGCTTTTACCACACAGGCTGATACCATCATCCTGCAAAACACAGTATCTCGCAAAAAACAAATTGCTCCCCAGCTAGAAAGAGCCTTAGCTGATAAATAGTTTCTACCAAGGAGGTCCCAAAATGCAAAAACTAAAAGCTCTCTTATTTAGCCTGCTCATCATGTGCACTACTATTATCTACTCACTGCCAGCCCAGGCTTCCCCCTCTGACAACCGCATTGTTGTCAATGCCGCTGCTTCTATGGAGGTGGCTCCTGACCTTGCCTATGTTAACTGCCAGGTCAAGAGCAAGGGGGAAACGGCCAGCCTTGCAGCCAATGCTACAGCAAGCAAGCTGAACGAGGTGCGCCGCAGCCTCTTAGCTCTTAATATCGTGGGTGATGACATTGTCAATATGAACTATTATACGAGCCCCAAGCATGACAATAAGGGCAAGGTTATTGGCTATACTGCCGAAACAACCCTCAAAATTAGGGTCAAGGACCTGAAAAAGACGGGAGCTGTTCTTGATAAGCTCACAGCTGCGGGCGTAGAAAACATTAACGGTATTACCTATAGCTTGAGCGACAAAAACATCTACCGCACCCAGCTCTTGGCAAAGGCCGTAGAAAACGCTCGCCAACAGGCTGCTGTAGTAGCTAATGCCGGTGGCAGAACCCTGGGCACACTCATCTATGCAAGCTTCTCTGCTGTTAATCATCAGGAAAGAGCTGTGGCTCGTCCCATGCTCAACAAAACCGCTAAAGCCAGCGATAGCGTTCCCACAGAAATAGAGGCGCGTAATCT
>JAEDNJ010000222.1 GCA_016302525.1 Phascolarctobacterium sp.
AATGTGCCCTGAAAGCTCTGCAGGATTGGCAGCTTAGCCTTGAAGCTTTCACATTCTGCTTGCCATGCGGCTTCATTAGGGAAAATATCATGGGTATGCCATTTATATTGAGCAGGGATGTCTGCTCTAGCCACATTGCTGCCGTGAGCAGGGGCGGTGATGATTTCTTTACTCATACATTTATCTCCTTGCAATTTTTGATTGAATAATATATTATGTAGGGAAATGAGCTAACTCATATTTTAACATTATATCAGCATTTAGCGTAAAATGCTAGAGCTGTAGTAATTTCAAGAGGAAGATAATGCAGGTTTTATTAACAGCAATTAATAGCAAATATATTCATACTGGCCTAGGTCTGCGCTATGTGAAGGAATACGCAAGGCAACAGGGCTATGCAGTTGCCCTATTAGAAGAAACCATCAATACGCCTATTTTAGCAGTGCTGGAAAAGCTTATGGAAACTGAGGCAGATGTCTATGGCTTTTCTGTGCATATTTGGAATAAGCCCTTTGTTTTTCGTTTAGTAAGTATGCTAAAAAAGCTTAAGCCAAAATGCATAGTAGTGTTAGGCGGGCCAGAGGTAAGCTTTGCGGCGGATAGAATTTTTGTGGAGCTGCCTGTTGTAGATTACATTGTTCAAGGAGAAGGAGAGCTTGTTTTCAGTCAGCTGCTAGAAGGCATAGAAAAAGGCACGGAGACACCTCGACATATCGCCTATATGAAAGAGGGCAGGGTGCAGCTAAATGGGGGAGCAACAGTTGTAGAGGATATGAGTATTCTGCCGTTTCCTTATCCTGATTTAGAGCAGGTGCTAGCCGAGCATAAGATTGTTTACTATGAATGTACGCGAGGCTGTCCCTTCCGTTGCGCTTATTGCTTATCTGGTATTACGCACAGGGTGAGAAAGCGCCCGTTAGAGCTCGTGCTGCAGGATATAGACCGTTTTATTGCGGCCGGGGCTTCTCTTGTTAAATTTGTAGATAGAACCTATAACCTAGATGAGCGTTATTTCTTGCCTATGATGGAGCATCTTGCTAAGGCTGATACAAAGGCGACCTTCCATTTTGAAATTAAGGCAGATATGCTTTCAGAAAGGGTAATGGACTTTTTGGCAACTGTGCCCAAGCAGCGCTTCCAAATGGAAATTGGTATCCAAAGCACGAATCCGCCTACACTTAAGGCAATTAATAGGCAGGATGATTGGGAAAAGCTGGTTCACAATATTAAGCGCCTGTTGAGCTATAATAATATGCATATCCATGTTGATTTAATTGCCGGCTTGCCCTATGAGGGCTTAAATGAGTTCAAAAAGTCCTTTGATGATGTCAGCAGTTTAGGAGCGGATATGCTGCAGATGGGCTTTTTGAAGGTTTTGCCAGGCACACAAATGGCTCAGGAAACAAGGGAGCATGGTTTGCTGTATATGGATGAACCGCCCTATGAAATTTTGGCTACGAATTATATGCCTTATGAAGAGCTGCAGCTTTTAAAGCGGATGGATAATGTTCATGACCAAACGGGTAACTGTGAGGCATTGAAAAACATTTTAGCATATCTAATTAGGGCTTATGGCAAGGGAAATTTTGCCTTCTATGAAAGGCTCACTAACTGGTGGGTTGCAGAGGGGCATTATCCCCAGAGCCATAATTTAAAGGGTGTAGCTCAGCTGTTGCATGATTTTATTCTGCAGAGTGGAGCTGTTGCTGTTGAGCAGCAGGAAATAGCCCTGGAAATATTGCGTTATGATGTTTTTGTAGATATTCCAGGCTGGTATCCAAGCTGGTTAAAATGGCAGGGAGAGCATATTTTTGAAGAAATGTCTGCCTTTTGGCGAGACGAGGAGAGGGTATTGCAATACCTTCCTCAGTACAAATTTGCTACATGGAGGCAAATTCATAAGCTGTATCCTACAGAGCGCTTTGATTACAGACCAGATGGAACAAAGGAAAGCTGCTATATACTATTAGATTGTTCGACGAAGGATACCAAGATAATAGAGATAGAGCTTTAAGCTAAGGGGCTGAAAAACAGTTTTAATGACAAGAGCCTGAAGCACGCTTTTTGGAGTTGTTTCAGGCTCTTAGTAGTAAGCGAGAGCAGAGAGTTTTTCGTAATTATTAGCGGTAGTGAATTTATAGTTTTGATTTTATCAGAATTTAGCAGGATAAAGTGTAAAATTTTTAACACATAAAAACATTATATTTATAGGA
>JAEDNJ010000223.1 GCA_016302525.1 Phascolarctobacterium sp.
AGCAGGGACTTGCACCAGGAGGTGAATTGCTTTATGGAGAATAAGATTGAGATTATTTTAGATAGTGTTTCCTGTGTAGATGAAACAGAGCTGATTAAGGACCCAAGAGTGCACGTAGTGCGCCTGGTTACAGTTTTAGGGAATGAAGAATGGTATGATGGCGAAAAGTCTCCTGAGGAAATGGTAGGCATGATTAAACGCCTGGGCGTGCTGCCCAAAACCTCTCAGCCGGCTATTGGCGAGCTGCTGAGCCTGTTCAACAGCCTTACGGATGAGGGAAAAAAGGCGATTTTCCTGACACTGGATTCGGGTGTGAGCGGCACCTATCAGACGGCTGCTATGGCTGCTAAGCAGCTTCAGCAGGAGCGCCCTGAGGCAGATATCAGGGTTATTGACAGCCGTACTGCGGCTCTGCCTATTGCCGCCATGGCTAGGGAGCTTTTAGCTAAAATTACGGCAGGCTGCGAGGACATGGACGAGCTGGAGGACTTTGGCCGTGATTTAGTGCAGCGTACCCGGACCTACTTTACTGTGGATACGCTTGAATACCTGCAAAAGGGCGGGCGCATTGGCAAGGCAAGTGCCTTGCTGGGCAGTATTCTGGGCATTCGTCCTATTTTAAGCCTAGATGACGAGGGCAAGGTTATTCCCATTGATAAATGTCGTTCTCGCAAAAAGGCCCTACACAGAGTTATGGAAATAGCCAATGAGGAAGGGCCTATAGAGGCTATTTATGTGTGTGGCTGCTTCTGTGAGCAGGATATGCAGCTGGTGGCAGAAAAAATGCAGGAAATGCACCCAGGCGTGCCCTGCGAGAGCAGCGGTATAGGTACAGTGTTGCTTTCTCATTTAGGACCCGGTGTCTTAGGACTTTTTGTGAGAGTAAAAAAGTAAGATGCTGGCAAGTCTAAGCTCTGCTTAGACAATAACGAAGGCTTGACCTAGCTTAAGCCTTGTAGTATAATTATTGACAATGAAATACGTAAATTTGAGAGGATAGCGCGTGTTTGGCACTCTAAGACCTAAATGCGCTAGACCTCTCTTTTTTTACAAGCTATAAGGAAAGCGGCTAAGACTTTAGTGTTTCCAAATCATGGAAACAATGCTATAATAGAAGCAAATTACCGTTATGAATAAAAGGAGCTAGATTACTATGCAAGATATTTTAACCAAGGCAACTATAGAGGGTGTGCGTATTTATGCGCTGACAACGACAAATTTAGTGCGCGAGGCCTGCAAGAAGCATAATTGCTCGCACCTGGCTAGTGCAGCCTTGGGCAGGGCTATGAACGGCGCTTTGCTCTTGGCAGCAACAATGAAGGAAAATGAACGCATTAGCATTCGCTTTAAGGGCGATGGTCCTATTGGCGAGGTGGTTGCTGATGCTGAGGGCAACAAGGTTAGAGGCTATGTGGAAAATCCGGATGTCTTTTTGCCCTTGAAAAATGGCAAGCTGGATGTTGGCGGGGCTGTAGGTGCAGGCAACATTATTGTTACCCGCTATCTGCCTCATGTGGAGCCCTTTACAGGCTACTGCGAGCTGGATGATGGCGAGATTGCCAGCGATATTACGAAGTATCTGTATATTTCTGAGCAAACTCCTTCGAGCGTAGCTCTGGGCGTTCTGGTAGACCGTGAGGGCGAGGTAACAGCCTCTGGTGGCTACTTTATTCAGGCTATGCCTGGCTGCAAGGAGGAGGTACTGGCTAAGCTGGAGGATAATGTCAATATGACCCCCTATGTTACACAGCTTTTAGAGCTGGGCTATTCCGGGGAGCAAATTATTAAGCTCTTAGCGCGCGGCTTAGAGTATGATATTAAGGAAAGTATTCCTGTAGAGTTTCAATGTCGCTGCAGCAGGGAAAGAATCCTGCAGGCTATGGCAGCCCTGGATAAGAAGGCTTTAGAGGAGATTAGTCAGGACGAGAATACAGAGGCTCATTGTCAGTTCTGCAACACTACCTATAGCTTTACGAAAGAGGAAATACAAAAGCTTTTAAACGACAAATAAATAGTTGACAATCTAAAAAAATGTTTGTATAATATTTATAAAAGAGAACAAGCTCTGAAAGGAGATAGGACAATGGATTTAGATAAAAAGAAAGCTTTAGATATGGCAATGCGCCAAATTGAAAAGGATTTTGGTAAGGGCAGCATTATGAAGCTGGGCGAGGCTAGCGCCAAGATGAATATTGAGGTTATTCCTACAGG
>JAEDNJ010000039.1 GCA_016302525.1 Phascolarctobacterium sp.
AATAGCACCATAAAAGTAACAGACCCCACCACACCACACGATTTGTAACTTATCTAAATCGCTGAGCCCATTTAAGAGTTCAGCGTTTTTTGTAAGTGTATTATATTTAGTTGCATTTTAAGAAGTCTATAAACTTGCGGGCCGTTTTGGAGAGCTCACCAGTTTTCTTATAGTAGATGTTTATGTGGCGTGTTGTCAAGGGGTCGTCAATTTTATAGAAGAACAGCTTATCTGTTTCAGCTACATAGTCAAAAATATCTGTGCGCAAAAAGGCGCAGCCATGTCCCTGCTTGGCAGCATTGAAGTTGGTTGTCATTTGGTCCACATACATAGACACCTTCGGCTTAAAGCCAGCGTTATGACACATACTGAGGGTGCGAGTGTAGCCATCATTGCCACGCTTCATGACGATGAAATCGCAATTCGCAAAGTGAGAGAGGCTGATGGCCTCGCGCTCTGCTTCTAGTGGCGTATGCTTTTGTAAATCGGCAAAGGTCAGGCGATACTGGCTCAGCTTTTCGTTAATAGGATAGGAGGCCGGCACAGCTAAAATAAGGTGCTCCTCCTTCCAGGGCAGCAGGTTAAAGGCCTTGGCGTCTAAAGGACCCAGACAGATGGCTAAATCAATATCAGAGCTTTGCAAGAGCTGCGAAAGGTAAGGATTATTGCCCTCAGAAATCGCAATGGTGTAACGCGGATACTGCTGCTTGAAACGATGGGAAAGCTCTGGCAGTATGTAGCTGGAAAAATAGTTAGAGGTGCCAATGTTCAAGGTGCCCTTTTCCTGCTCACGAATAGAGTTAAGCTCCTGCTGCAGCTGCTCATCCAGAGCCTGCATTCTTTTAATATATTCTACATAGATTTTGCCAGCAGGGGTCAGGGTAATGGGCTTGCTGGTACGGTTGAAGAGGGGAAGCCCCAGCTCATCCTCGGTCTTCTTAACAATAATGCTAAGAGCAGGCTGAGAAATATAGAGACGATCGGCGGCCTTAGAAAAGCTTCCTTCCTCCACTATGGTCAGAATATACTCCTGATTTCTGTTCATAGTGCGCTCCTTTCGTTCGATAATGTCTAAAAACACTAAGCTCCTATAAATAAATGGTTATAAGCTCCTAACCATAAACAATCATCTATACATAACTCTATCATAATTTTTTGCTTATAGCAAGTTTTTTTGTAAATAGCTTAACAAATTTTGCGTTGGCTTTGTGATGTGTTTTTTATTATCATGCTTATGAAAGAGCAGCTAAACCTTTTGCCTAAAAATAGTAAAAAATTTACAAAAAGTCGTTGACAAAGTGCTTTTGTTCTAGTATAATACTCCTTGTGATTCGGGGCGTGGCTCAGTTTGGTAGAGCGCTTCCTTGGGGTGGAAGAGGTCGTGGGTTCGAATCCCGCCGCTCCGACCAGTTTCTAAATCACAGTAAAACGAGCTGTTGCTTCTGGCAACAGCTTTTTTATTTTCTTTGCTAATATTTCTTGAGAAGCTTTTTGAGGTTAAAGATGATTCGCGAATTTCAATTAAAATGTAGCCTGTGTGAGCAGCCCTTTGGCACAGAGGGCAAGCTCTACTATCGTCCCTTCTATGGCATGAGCAGTGATCTGCGTGATGTAGAGTTTATCTGTCCTGCTTGCATAGAGGCTTGGCACAATAAATGGAAGATTAAGAATGCTGTTTTCCACGAGCACGATTATGTAATGACGGTAGACCTGACCCTAGAGGATGGCACTACCTATGAAAACATGGATTGCACTCCCTTAGATGAAACAGAAACTGTTGTTGTTGGTGAGGATATTCCTGTAGAAGCACAGCAAAAGCTCTATACCATTTTTAAGGCATGGGATTTAGAGCGCAAGGCGCATATCTTAAAGGATTGCACCTTTGCTGATGGCTTTATGAATATGACCTTTAGCTGTGAAACCTATGGCGGCGAAAAGTTTACGGATGTTGCCTTTAGATTTAATATGAAGGGCGTGCTGCAAACTGCAGTTCCTGTGCCTGATTATGTCAAGGAGCAAATTGTAGAAGCCTATAGATTGTACGAAGCCCAAATGTCTGATGATGAGGTTCCGAGCGCAAGCTCAGAAGAGGAGTAAACAATGAGTGAATTACTGGAAAAAATCAGGAAACGTCGCACCTTTGCGATTATCTCTCACCCTGATGCCGGCAAAACTACTTTAACCGAAAAATTATTGTTATACGGCGGAGCTATTCATCTGGCTGGCTCTGTTAAGGCTCGCAAGAGCAACAGACACGCTGTTTCCGACTGGATGGAGATTGAAAAGCAGCGTGGTATTTCTGTTACTTCTTCTGTGCTGCAGTTTGATTATGACGGCTACAGAGTTAACATTCTGGATACCCCTGGTCACCAGGACTTCTCTGAGGATACCTATCGTACCCTGATGGCTGCTGACAGTGCTGTCATGCTGATTGACGCCGCTAAGGGCGTAGAGCCGCAGACCAAGAAGCTGTTCTGGGTTTGTCATCGTCGTCATCTGCCCATTTTTACCTTTGTCAACAAGCTGGACCGCTACGGCCGCAATCCCTTTGATTTAATGGACGAGCTGGAGCAGGTGCTAGGTATTCGTGCTTATCCTATTGATTGGCCCATCGGTATTGATGGCAATTACAAGGGCGTGTATAACCGTATGGAGAACACCATTCAGCTCTTTGAAGAGGATGGCAGCCATGGCGCTAAGCAGCTGAAATCCACTACTGGCTCCTTAGACGACCCTAAGATTAAGGAAATGCTGGGCGAGGAGCTGTATGAGAACCTTGTTAACGATATTGAGCTGTTGGATATGGCTGGTGACGAGTTTGACATGGAGCGTGTGAACAAGGGCGAATTAACGCCTATGTTCTTTGGCTCTGCTATGACAAACTTTGGCGTGCAAAGCTTTTTGGAAAAATTCCTGGAGCTGAGCCCTGAGCCGCAGCCGCGTGCTTTGCAAAACGGCGAGATTATTGACCCCGCTAACGAGAAATTCTCTGCCTTTGTCTTTAAGATTCAGGCTAATATGAACCCTGCTCACCGCGACCGCATTTCCTTCATTCGTATTTGCTCCGGCAAATTTGAGAAGGGTATGACTGTGTACCATAAGCAAAGCGGCAAGCCCATTAAGCTGGCACAGCCGCAGCAATTCATGGCGCAGGAGCGTACTATTGTAGAGGAAGCATATCCCGGCGATATTATCGGCCTCTTTGACCCCGGTATTTTTGGCATTGGCGATAGTCTTTCTGATAATAGCCTCAAGCTGCAATTTGAGGATTTCCCTGTTTTCCCGCCGGAAATTTTTGCGCGTGTGCAGCCTAAGGACTCCCTGAAGCGTAAGCAATTTGAAAAGGGTATTATCCAGCTGTCTCAGGAGGGCGCTATCCAAGTCTTCAAGCAAGAGGGCGTGGGTATGGAAAGCTACATTGTCGGCGTAGTTGGTGTCCTGCAGTTAGAGGTCTTAGAATACCGCTTAAAGAACGAATACAGTGCTCAGCTGGTGATGAATCAGCTGCCCTACAGCGTTGCTCGCTGGGTATATGCAGAGGACAAAAAGGCTGTAGAAAACCTGAAGGGTCTCGACAATGGTATGCTGGTATACGACAAGAAGGGCAGACCTGTTATTTTAGTAAATAACGAGTGGGCTCTCAACTGGATTCTAGACAGAAATCCGGGCATTGAGTTCCTGACTGTTCCTGCTGATGTAGATCAAATTTAGAGGTTTAGATATGAAGGCTTTTAAGATATTAGGTGTGCCTGTGCATGCCTACACTATGCAGGAGGTAGTGGCAGAGCTAGACAAAAAAATAGCTGCTCAGGAGCAGACCTTTGTGGTAACAGCAAATGCAGAGATTATTATGGCCTGTCAGGAGGATGACTCCTACAATGACATTGTCTCTAAGGCTGAAATTGTACTTCCCGATGGTGCTGGCGCAGTTTGGGCAGGGCGACATCTGGGCAATAAGGTGCCTGAGCGTGTGGCAGGCTTTGACCTCTATCTGGAGCTCATGGAGCTGGCGAGCAAAAAGGGCTATAAGGCCTTCTTCTTCGGCAGTGCTCCCGGCGTTGCTGAAATAGCTAAGGAGGTCTGTGAAAAGCGTTATCCAGGTGTGCAAATTGTAGGTACGCGTAACGGCTACTTTAAGGAGCTGGATGAGCCCGAAATTATTCAGCAAATTAATGACAGTGGTGCGCAAATGCTCTTTGCAGCCTTGGGTGCTCCTAAGCAGGAAAAATGGCTGGCAGCTCATCGCGATAAGCTCAATGCTTCTGTGCTGATGGGCATTGGCGGCAGCTTTGATGTTTTGGCTGGTAGAATGGAGCGTGCTCCCAAATGGATGCAGGATGCTTCCTTAGAATGGCTGTTCCGCCTATATAAGCAGCCTAGTCGTTTTATCCGTATGCTGGCCCTGCCGAAATTCGTCATCGAGGTTTATCTGCACGGAGACAAGCATTGTTAAGAAATATATAGACAAAGAAATTTTTTTGAGGTATAATAGTGTGTCGTGATATTTAATTCCGATACACTATTTTTTTGTTTAAAAGCTGTTGCTTGCAAGCTAATTGTGAGTATGACGGAGGTTATAGATGTTTGTTGTAAGGGATGGATATATTTATGTAGGCGTTTGCCTCGTGCTGGCCTGCCTCACTGCCTGGCAGTTTGGCCTGTACTGGGCTGTAATTCCCTTGGTTTTAGGCCTTTATTTTGCGTATTTCTTTAGGGATGAGCACAGACCTTTGCCTAACGATCCTAATGTGCTCTATGCTGCTGCAGATGCTCATGTCATGGCAATTGAAGAGGTTTATGATGATGAGTATTTAATGTGCGACTGCATTAAGATTACCACCTTTCTTTCTGTCTTTGATGTGCACGTTAACCGCAGTCCTATGGCTGGCGAGGTTAAGTATCAAAAATACACGGTGGGTCAGTTCGTGCCTGCCTTCGACAAGGATGCAACCTTTAAGAATGAGCGCTTTGCTATAGGCATTGACAATGGCAGGTACAAGGTGCTGGTAATTCAGGTGGCTGGTCTTTTGGCTCGCAGAATCAGTAACTGGGTACAGCTTGGCCATATCTTGAAGCAGGGTGAGCGCTACGGCATGATTAAGTTTGGTTCCAGTACGGAGCTGTATGTGCCCAAGGATATTTTTGAGCCCTGCGTAAAAAAGGGTCAAAAGGTTGTTGGCGGCGTTACCGTCATGGGGAGGATTAAGCAATGAATTATAAGCGCATTGTTCCAAACAGCTTTAGCTCCGCAAGCTTGATTTTTGGTATTCTTTCTATATTTAAAAGCATGGAGGGCGATTTCTTCTGGGCGCCCATCTTCATCGTGCTGGCAGTTTTGGCAGATTCCTGTGATGGCAGGGCTGCTCGTCTTTTAGGTGTGAGCGGACCCTTCGGTGCTGAGCTGGACTCTTTGTGTGACCTTGGCTCCTTCGGTGTTGCTCCTGCTATTATGATTTACTGCTATTCCTTGAAGGATTTAGGGCTGACAGGGCAAATCATTGCCTCCCTATTCGCTATTGGCGGCGCTATGCGCCTGGCTCGCTTTAATGTCAACCTGAGCACTGTTCATGGCTATTTTCAGGGTATGCCTGTGCCTGGTGCAGCCTGCTGTCTGGCCGCTTATGTCTTTAGTAAGGGCACACTCTCTGTAGAGCTGGTCGCAGCTATGACTGTGGCCTATGCTCTCATTATGTATAGTAATATTAAATATCCAGATTTTAAGGGTCATGGCAACCCGCTGTATAGACTGCCTGTTATGGTTGCAGTGGCTATTGGTGCCGTCATGCTCTACATGATGCCCAGTGCCTGGATGTTCGTAGCCCTCTTCACCTATACTCTGATTGGCGTGGTGAATTGGCTCTATTGTCTCGCAGCTGGTAAATAAGCTTTAAAAGTACACTTCGGTGTACTTTTTTTACCGTCTTGACATAAATTTATAGATTTCATTAAAATTCTGCTTATAATCGTTTTAATTTTTATAAGCCAAAGAAAAGAAGGTTAGTTTTAGATGCCCCAGTTTACCTATTTTGACATTTTCATGATTCCCTTTCAGCTCATGATTGTCTTTTTCACTGTCTATTATTTCGTTATTTCCTGGTTCGGTCTTTTTGGTAAAAAAAGAGAGGTTAAGATTTATGATGAGAGCAAGACCTTCGCTATGCTGGTCTGTGCTCATAATGAGGAGGCGGTAATTGCCTCCCTGGTAGATAATCTGCAAAAGCTTAATTATAACAATAAGCTCTATGATGTCTTTGTCGTAGCTGATAACTGCGTGGATAATACAGCTGAGGTGGCCCGCAAGGCTGGCGCCATCGTTTATGAGCGCTTTAATGGTGTAGAGAAGGGCAAGGGCTATGCTATGGACTGGTTCTTTAACAAGCTCTTTAACATGGAGCGCCAGTATGATGCAGTCTGTATCTTTGATGCGGATAACCTTGTTCACCCCAACTTTTTACAGGAAATGAATAGCCGTCTCTGCAATGGCGAAAAGCTTATTCAGGGCTATCTTGATTCTAAAAATCCTGAGGATACCTGGGTTTCTGGTGTCTTTAGTATTTCCTTCTGGATTGTTAACCATATCTGGCATTTAGCAAAGTACAATATCGGCCTTTCTGCCTGCCTAGGCGGTACGGGTATGTGCATTGAAATGGGTATGCTCAAGCGCTACGGCTGGGGTGCTACCTGCTTAACCGAGGATATGGAGTTCACCATGAAGGCTATGATGGAAAATATTCCTACCACCTGGGCACATGATGCCATCATCTACGACGAAAAGCCCTTGACCTTTAAGGCTGCCTGGAATCAGCGTATGCGCTGGGCTCAGGGTCACTTTGATGTAGCTAATCGCTTTATGCTGCCCATGTTCAAAAAGGCCTTTCGAGAAAGAGATTTGAAGGTGCTGGACTGTACTGTCAACCTCATTCAGCCTTACTTCCTCATGATTTCTACCTTCTTCGTTCTCTGCAGCTGGATTTATGAGTACATTCCTTTCTATACTAATATCATTTATACTATCCTGCCGATGGAGGTGTGGACCATAATCGGTATCGGGCAATACATCTTCCCGGTAGCCTGCCTGTGGAAGATTAGAGCTAGCGCTAAGTCCTGGTTCTATTTGTTGTTCTATCCTATATTTATTTATTCCTGGATTCCCATTACGGCTATTGGCTGGTTCCGTCGCCATGAGCATGAATGGAATCACACCATCCATACCCGCAATATCAGCTTTGATGAGGTTATCGTGCCTGAGGACCAGGTGCATGATGGCCCCCGTCAGGTTGACTTTAAATTCAAATAAAAAATGGTGCTGTCGCACAAGCTAAATACTTAGTCTGTGCTGCAGCACCTTTTTTTGTAGCTTTTATACTTCAATGCTTGTAATCTGCTGCAAGAGTGGGGCAGAAGTAGAGAAGTTTATATATAGCTAAAAACTCTTATAGCAGGTGATTTTGTAGATGACATTTACGGTTGCTTATATATCTCAGTTGAGAAGCTGTTTCAAGAGCAGATAACTTTATTTAAAGTTAAAAGCTTTTATCGCAAATATTCTCTTTTTTAGAAATGACATTTACAGCTGCTTTTGTACCGTAGCTGCAGGCCTCTGCGAGAGCTAAGCCGCGTGTGAGGGCCACACTGACACCGGCAAAGAAGGCATCGCCTGCGCCCGTAGTATCTACTACCTTGACGGGCAGAGCAGAGCAAATACCCTGCAAGCCTTGCTTATTATCCACATAGACAGAGCCGTCCTTGTCCATAGTAACAATCATACAGCTAATGTCCTTGTGGGGCATTTCCCTTTGCATAAGCTCTAGCATAGTCTCAGGGCTCAGCTCCTTCGTAGGCTGGTCAAAGACAATGCCTGCTTCCTCACGGTTACAAATAAAGCACTTGGTTTGCTTGATATGGTCCCAGCGCTCCATGCCAATGCGCATATTGGAGATAACGCCATAAACAGCTACCTGATACTTTTGCGCCAGCTCTATGGCCTTAGCGACAATAGGCTCGTCAATATCCATTTCTAAGAGGATACTGTCTGCCTTGGCAAAGATTTCGTCTCCGCTTTCTTCCAGAATACCATAGATGGGCATGAGCTCAGGGCGCTTAGAAATGCTGGCGCACAAATCTCCCTTATCATCAAAAACAGCCAGCCAGGTGCCCATGCCGTTTTCCGTAATGCGCACATATTCAGTGTTAATGTGACAGTCCTGCAGGTGCTTCAAGACATCCAGAGCCGCCCCGCTCTTATCCAAAAGACCAACGAAAATAGAGCTTTCGCCCATGTTGGCTACATCCTCGGCTATATTTCTGGCTACACCGCCATGAAAGTAGGCTACATCACCGACATTGCGACCCGTAGGGCTAAAGGAGCCAAAGGGATAGCCCTTAATATCAACATAAACAGTACCTATGGTTACAAGCTTCATTCTTTCTCATTCCTTGCATTTTTGTAGTAGTTTTGTCCCTCTCCAGGCACTCTGTGCAGCAGAGCTTTAACACAGAGATAGGGTTATTTTACCACAGATGAAGAAATTTTGCTAGTACAAGCTCTTAATTGCAATACAGCCTTTATATCTTAGAAAAAGTATGCTATAATAGCGTTGAAGTGTTTGTTCATGAGCTTTAGTTGCCCTCCTAAGCTAGGGGAGGGCGGTTGATAAAAAAGGAGGTAGTATCATGGATGAATTTATACAAGAGTTAAAGGCCTTTAGCTTTGAAGGACGCATAAACCGTTTAAGATATTGGAAGTATATTGGCTGTATGTTTTTATTGAATATCCTTATCGGTCTTGTTGCGGGTGCCCTGCATATTCATGGAACCCTGGCTAGCGTTATTAGCTTAGCCTTGAGCATTATCTTTTTACCCTTTAATGTGCGCAGGGTGCATGATTTAGATAAGAGCGGCTGGTGGCTATTAGTATGCCTTATTCCCGTAGTAAACTTTTTCTTCTTTATCTATGTTAGCTTCTTTAAGGGCACTGAGGGAGATAATAGCTACGGTGCTGACCCCTTGCAGGACTACGAGGCAGCTCGTGCTGGCAGAAGGTCTGGCACTGCCTGGACTGCTCCCCAAGCTCAGGAGCAGGCTAAAGCTGAGACTCAGCAGCCTGCAGCTCCCAAGCAAGATAAGAAAGATGATGATTTTGACATAATGGATGTAAAACCCAAAAGAGCAGAGACCGTAGAGCATCAAAGCGAAGTAGCAGTTCCTGCTAAGGTAGAAGTTGAGCCTATGGTAGCACCTGCAAAGGTAGAGCCTGCTATAAAGGCTGAGGCTGCTGCACAGGCTACCACTAAGGCTGAGGCTGTTGCTGGAGCTGTAGCTGCGCCTGTAATTGTAGCTGCAGGTTCAGAGCCTAAGGAGCCTCAAGCTCCTAGCGAAGCGGCTAAGCCTGCTACCTGTCCTAGCTGTGGAGCTCCACTGGAGCCCAAAAGCAAATTCTGTGGCAACTGCGGTACAAAGCTCTAAGATAGTGCGTTCTTAAGAAAGGAGCGACAACAATGCGTAAGATTGGTATAATTGGCGGCAGCGGTGTTGAAAATCCTGAATTGATGAAGGGCTTTAAAAAGAAAAGCATTAAAACTCCCTATGGTGCAGCAGAATGTAATATTGGGGAAATGTTTGGCAATCAGGTTGTTTTTGTCTCTCGTCATGGGGCAGAGCATAATGTAAATCCTACGAATGTAAATTATCGTGCTAATATCTGGGCCTTAAAAAGCCTGGGTGTGCAGGAAATCTTTGCTACTACAGCCGTTGGCTCTTTGAATCCCAAAATGAAGCCTGGCCATTTTGTAGTGTGCAGCAATATTTTGGACTTTACCAAGAATCGTATTAATACCTTCTATGATACTACTGCCCGTGGTGTCGTACATTGTGATTTTACTCATCCTTATTGTGAGCAGCTGCGTGCAAAGGCTATTGCTTGTCTTAAGGACTTGGGAATTAAATTCCATAAGACGGGCGTGTATGTTTGCACAGAGGGGCCTCGCTTCGAGACAGCGGCAGAGATTAAGCTTTATGCTAGCATGGGCGCTGATGTCGTGGGCATGACCCAAATGCCAGAGGCTATTTTAGCCCGTGAGGCAGAAATGTGCTATGTTAATGTTTCCATTGTCACCAATTTAGGCGCCGGCATTGCTAAGACACCCTTAAGCCATGCAGAGGTTCTGTCCTCTATGGATGAAAGCAAGCGTAATATGCAAAGGCTGCTAGAGGCTTATCTTGCCTATGTGCCTAAGCCGAAAAAGCTCAAGGCTAAAACTGCTGCCTCCTTATACAACGGTGGCAAGGATGAGGTTGTGGGCGAGGAGCCTGTGAAGGATGAAGCCTATGACTGCACTTGTATGCACGCCCTGAAGGATTTTGGCGGCTTTACTCTGTAGTAAGTGTTTAAGGAGAATATAAGCAAGATGGTAGAAACAATGCGTTGGGAAGAGGGCAAGCTTTTTCTGCTGGACCAGACAAAGCTCCCTCAAACCACAGAATTTATAGCCTGCGAAAATTATATTCGCGTGCGTGCAGCTATAAAAAAGCTAGAGGTGCGTGGGGCTCCTGCTATAGGGGCAGCGGCTGCCTTTGGTATGGTGCTGGCTGCGCGTGAGGCAGCTAATCGCCCTGACTTTATCGGCACGCTGGCGAAAATGCGTGATGACCTTGTTAGTGCAAGACCTACGGCAGTTAATCTTGCCTGGGCTGCTAATAAGCTGTACGCAAGGGCAGAGG
>JAEDNJ010000040.1 GCA_016302525.1 Phascolarctobacterium sp.
AACTATCAAAAAATCTAGTTATATGGCAGATATGCTTAACTGACGCTGATAACCAACATTCTGATATCTAGATTAAAAAGCTATACAATATTAATAGGCTACTAAAGACAGCTAATAACAAATCATTTTTTGCAGGAAAACAGTATACAAAAACACCCCGTAAAGCTCAAGCTCTACGGGGTGAAAATATACATATGTATCGCAACAGCTTCAAGGAAGCAGTCCGATTATTTTAGATTTTTTGTTATATTAGCGTTTTACGCGTGCGCCAGCACCGCCCATAATAGCCTCTACCTCGCTGCAGCTAGCCATGGTAGTATCGCCAGGAGTAGTCATAGCCAGAGCACCATGCGCAGCACCGTAGTTAACTGCCTTCTCAGCATCACCAGTGGTCATCAGGCCATATACTAAGCCAGAAGCGAAGGAGTCACCGCCACCAACGCGATCCATAATTTCCAGGCCCTTATAATCCTTAGCCTTGTAGATTTCGCCATCAGCCCAGCACAGAGCGCTCCAATCGTTGACAGTAGCAGTCTTAACAGTGCGCAGAGTTGTAGCCACAACCTTGAAGTTAGGATAGGTCTTAGCAGCCTCGTTAATCATCTTCTTGTAGCCGTCCAGATTCAGCTCCTTCAGGTTTTCGTCATTGCCCTCGATTTGGAAGCCCAGGCAAGCAGTGAAGTCCTCTTCGTTGCCAATCATAACATCAACATATTTAGCGATTTCCTTGTTAACCTCTTGTGCCTTTGCTTGGCCACCGATAGCGCTCCACATAGAGGGACGATAGTTCAGGTCGTAGGAAACGATGGTGCCATATTTCTTAGCAGTCTTGATAGCAGCAATAACGGTCTCGCAGGATTGCTCAGACAGAGCTGCATAAATGCCGCCAGTGTGGAACCAACGCACACCCAGGGTACCGAACAGATACTCAAAATCAAAGTCCTCAGGCTTAGCTTGGCTAATAGCAGTGTTAGCACGGTCAGAGCAGCCAACAGCGCCACGGATACCAAAGCCACGCTCGGTGAAGTTTAAGCCATTGCGGCAAACACGGCCAATACCGTCAGTCTTAGCCCATTTAATGAAGGAGGTATCAACGCCGCCTTGCAGGATGAAGTCCTCCATCAGCTTGCCAACCTCATTGTCAGCAAAAGCAGTTAAAACAGCAGTGCGCATACCAAAGCAGCGGCGCAGGCCACGGATAACATTATATTCTCCGCCACCCTCCCAAGCACGGAAGTAACGAGCAGTGCGAATACGGCCTTCGCCCGGATCTAAACGCAGCATAACCTCGCCTAAGCTTACAGCATCATAACGACATTCTTGAGCAGATTTAATCTTTAAGTCCATTATTTTACCTCCTTATCTAAGCAATAACGCTTAACCTCTAACCTCTTTAACAATAGCGCAGGCTTCCTCTGCATTAGCCTTAATCTTGTCAAATTCGCCCGCAGCAATAGCTTCCTTCTTGGCAATCCAGGTGCCGCCTACAGCCCAAATCTTGTTGAAGGACAGATAATCACGCACATTCTTCGTGGTGAGACCGCCAGTAGGCATGAAGTAGGTGTTAACATAAGGACCGCACAGAGCCTTAATCATGTTCAGACCGCCAGCAGGCTCAGCCGGGAAGAACTTTAATACCTCTAGGCCAAACTCTAAGCCCATCTCAACCTCAGTCGGAGTTTGTACGCCCGGAGTAATAGGAATATTGTTTTCAACGCAGTATTGAACAACCTTCGGGTTGAAGCCGGGGCTTACAATAAATTTAGAGCCGGCAGCTACAGCACGCTTAGCTTGCTCAACAGTTAAAACAGTGCCAGCACCAACCAGCATTTCAGGATAAGCTTCTACCATTTGACGGATGGATTCTTCTGCTGCAGCAGTACGGAAGGTTACCTCAGCGCAGGGCAGACCACCCTCTACCAAAGCCTTAGCCAGATTTTTTGCGTCCTTAGCGTCATCAACAACAACTACAGGCACAACAGCATACTCATGCAGCTTTTGCAATACTTCGTTCATTTCAAATTCCTCCTTAAATTTTTATAAAATATACAAGTTGTATACATCAATAGTCCGATAAAAGAGCGATATTTTTCAATCGCTCTTTTAATTTACTATTTTGCATTCTTTTCATACAGGATACGCAGACCATCCAGAGTTAAGAAGGGCTCAACCACATCAATAACATTGGAGCCTGCAGCCAGAGTATGAGCAAAGCCGCCTGTCGCAATAACAAGGCTGTCCTCACCCAGCTCCTTTTTCATCTTGTTAACAACACCCTCCATCTGGCCAATAGCGCCAAACATAACGCCAGCCTGCATGGAATTTACCGTGTTGCGGCAAATAACAGTCTGGGGTACTACCAGCTCAATACGAGGCAGCTTAGCACATTTAGAGAACAGAGCCTCAGAGGAAATGCCAATGCCCGGAGCAATAGCGCCGCCCAAATATTCACCGTTAGGCTTTAAAGCGCAGTAGGTATTAGCTGTACCAAAGTCCAGCAAAATCATATTGCGGCCCAGCTTCGCATACTTGTCTAAAGCAGCAACAGCGTTAACAATACGGTCTGCACCAACCTCTTTCGGGTTATCGTATTTAATGGAGATACCGTTCTTGATGCCAGGGCCGACAAGCAAGGGCTTAATATTGAAATATCTTTCGCACATATGCTGCAGAGGAATGGTAACAGGGGGCACAACAGAAGAAATGATAATGCCCGTCACCTTGTCTCTATCAACACGGCTATATTTAAACATGCTCAAGAGCATAATGCCAAATTCGTCAGCAGTCTTGGTACGATCGGTAGAAAAGCGCCAATGGGTTAATAATTCCTTACCTTCGTAAACACCAGCAACAACATTAGAGTTACCTACATCAATAACTAATAACATAAAGAGTCTCCTCCCGGTTCTACAACCAAGTAGTTGCATAATCTAAAGTCTTATACATTATATCAAAGCTTATCTAAAAAGCAAGCGAAATTTAGTATAAGTAGCTATATTTATTAATTATTTAGGAATAAGCCCCGTTCTTAGCGGCTGCCGGTCTGATAGAAACATCACCTGCGACCACCTTTTCCACAGAGCCGTCCACCTTGCGGACGATTAAAAGGCCCTGCTCATCAATATCAATGGCCGTACCAAAATAGGTCATGTCAGGAGCAATAACCTTCACCTCCTGCCCCAGCGTGCAGGAATACTTGCGCCATTCCTCAAAGACGGGCACAAAGCCCTCCTTGCAAGCCAGCTCATACAGATCCTCCATGTTTTTCAGGATATCGCACAGCAGCTCTACCCTCGTAAAGGGCTCCTCAGCTGCATCTGCCACAGAAACGGCCAGTTGCTTAACCTCTTCAGGATAATCATCAGGCGTTGCATTCGTGTTAATGCCAATACCAATAACAATGTAGTTGATATGACCAAACTCAGCATTCATCTCTGTGAGGATACCCACCAGCTTCTTGCCGTTCAGCAAAATATCGTTAGGCCATTTAATGGCTGCGTTGACACCCTTAATCTTGTTGACAGCCTTGACTACGGCTACAGCAGCCAGGAGCGTGCATTTAGAAGCTTCCTCCGGTAAAAACGAGGGCTTAAGGATAACAGAGAACCAGATACCCTTGGCATGAGGGGAAATCCAGCCACGAGATAAGCGACCCTTGCCTGCTCCCTGCTCTTCTGCCACCACGATAAGACCATCAGGGCAGCCCTCATTAGCCAGCTTCTTGCCTACATTATTGCTGGAATCCACTAAATCCTCGTAGCAAATAGCGTGGCCCAGCCACTTAGTCTTTAAATTAGCCAAAATCTCCTGCGGATACAGGCGATTAGGCAGCTGCTGCAGGATGTAACCCCGCTTTGGCAGGCTCTCAATGTCATAGCCATCGTTCTTTAAGGCTTGTATATGCTTCCATACTGCTGTACGGGAAATATCTAGCTGACGAGAAATTTCTTCTCCAGAAATAGGCTCCCTGCCGCTAGCACGCAGCAGCTCTAACACACGATTTCTCATGCTTTTCCTCCTCTATGTCAATGCAATTATTGTTTATATATGTCTAAGACAAGGTTAACACTAGCAGGAGTAAAAGTCAAGAAGAAAAAACGCATCTAGTCGGCAAAACTAGATGCGTTAATATAGCTTATACTATTTGTTGTTTATCTGCTTCACCAGAAGCTTCAGGCGCAGCAGTCTCATGAGCAGCCTCAGCCACAGGAGCCTCATAGGCTACGGGCATAGCATCAGCTGCTACAAGATTATCTATAGAAGTCTGAGCCAGAGCAGTTCTTTCTTCATCAGAAAGAATACGACCATACTCAATACATTCCTTAATCTCGTTTTCTTCCAGAGTTTCTCTTTCCATGAGCGCATTTGCTAAAACATGGAGCTTGTCGATATTCTCGGTTAGCAGCTTTTCTGTTTCTGCATAGGCGTTCTCTAACCAGGAACGAACCTCTTTATCGATTTCAGCAGCCACCTCTTCGCTGTAGTCCTTGTCACGGGCAATGTCACGGCCCAGGAAAACCTGCTGCTCGTGATGGCCAAAGGTTACAGGACCAATATTGTCGCTCATGCCGTATTCGCAAATCATGGAGCGAGCCAACTGGGTAGCACGCTGCAGGTCGTTAGAAGCACCGCTGGAAATTTCCTTCAGCACCACAGCCTCGGCTACACGACCGCCTAAGAGCACCTTCAGCTCGTCCAGCATTTCGCTGCGGGTTGCGTAGTATTTATCCTCCTTCGGCAGGCTCAAAGTATAGCCGCCAGCACGACCACGGGGAATAATCGTTACCTTATGCACAGGGTCAGTGTGCTCTAAGAGCATACCTACCAGAGTATGACCCCCCTCGTGATAAGCAGTGAGGCGCTTTTCCTTGTCGCTAATGACACGGCTTCTGCGCTCAGGGCCCATAATCACGCGCTCAGCAGCCTCTTCCATCTCAGGCATATTGATAACCTTTTTGTCCTTGCGAGCTGTTAAAAGCGCAGCCTCGTTCACGAGATTGCTTAAGTCAGCACCAGTAAAGCCGGGGGTGCGTTGTGCGATAACCTCCAGGTCAACATCATTGCCCAGAGGTTTGCCCTTGACATGAACACCCAAAATTGCCTTACGACCATTAAGATCAGGACGGTCCACCACAATCTGGCGGTCAAAACGACCAGGACGGAGCAGGGCAGGGTCCAAAATATCAGGACGGTTAGTAGCGGCAATCATAATAATGCCTACATTAGCACCGAAACCATCCATTTCAACCAGTAATTGATTAAGGGTTTGCTCTCTTTCGTCATGGCCACCGCCTAAGCCAGCGCCGCGCTGACGACCAACTGCATCAATCTCATCAATGAAAACAATGCAGGGGGCGCTCTTTTTCGCCTGCTCAAACAGGTCACGCACACGAGAAGCACCAACGCCGACAAACATTTCTACGAAGTCAGAGCCGGAAATGCTAAAGAAGGGCACCCCAGCCTCGCCAGCCACAGCCTTAGCCAGCAGGGTCTTGCCCGTACCCGGAGGGCCATAAAGCAGTACGCCCTTAGGAATCTTGGCGCCTAGGTCGTTATAGCGTTGGGGATGCTTTAAGAATTCTACAACCTCCTCCAGCTCCTGCTTAGCCTCTTCGGCACCAGCAACATCCTTGAAGGTCACCTTATTGCCATCCTCATCATAACGGCGGGCACGACTTCTGCCAAAGCTCATGACCTTGCCGCCGCCAGCACCGCTATTGTTCATAAACATGAACCACAGGCCCACAATAATCAGCATAGGCAAAATAGAGCTTAAAATGCTCATCCACCAGGGCGGCTGCGGAGGCAGCTCGGCCTTAATATCAACCTTTTTTGCCTCTAGCCTTTCCACCAGCTTAGTATCATTGGGAGCTATGGTAGAAAAATCTCTGCCATCCTTAAGCTTACCGGTAATCACATTGTCAACAATGGTAACCTGCTTAATCTCATCCTGCTCCACACGGCTGATGAAATTAGAATAGCTAATTTCTGCACGCTTTACAGTGGGGCCAGAATAATAATCAAACATCCAAATGATGACAACAATTACCAAGAGATAAAATGTCACATTCTTAAAAAATTTATTCAAGTACGCGTCCTCCTTTTTTATTCTTCATTTTAAAGCTTTTATAGCAGGCCTTTTGCCTTAACTACAAATCGTATTCTATTATTATATTATAGGACACGTAATCAAGCAACTACTTTTTTCAATTACCAGCTTAATCCTCTCAGCCATGAGAAGCAGTTCTCGCATAAACAGCAGGCTTTAACACACCGATATAGGGCAGATTGCGATAGGAGCCAGCATAATCTAAGCCAAAGCCAACTACGAATTCATCAGGAATTTTAAAACCAACATAGTCTGCATCCAGACCATTGACGCGTCTGTCTGCCTTGTCGCAGAGAGCGCAGGTCTTTAAGCTGGCTGGCTTATGGTTGCGCAGCATATTGCAGATAGCAGCAAAGGTGACGCCGCTGTCAATGATGTCATCTACGACAATAACATCCTTGCCCCTGATGTCTTCCATAATATCCAGTCTTACGGTAACATTGCCGCTGGTAGCGGTGCCATTGCCATAGGAGGAAGCAACCATAAAGTCTACACGCATCGGCAGGTCAATAGAACGGGTTAAATCGGTTGCAAACCAGGCAGCGCCCTTTAAGAGCACAATGACAACCAAATCCTTGTCCTTATAGTCCTCCGTAATCTGTCTGCCTAATTCCTTAACGCGCTCATCAATTTCTTCTTTAGTCAGTAATACCTTTTTAATGTCCTCATGCATAAGCCTATTCTCCTTTGCCTATAAAGATTTTTTTCTTATAATACCTGGCCACAAACCCAGAGGGCAGCTGCACCAGCTTACCGCCAGCGCCCTCCCTGCACAGCCTGTCGAGAGCCAGGGTTCTTTCATAACTCAGCTCCTTGCCGCCCAGTCTAAAGAAAACCAGTCGCAAAATACGCTTTCTTAAAGCAGCAGGCAGCTCACTAAGAAGTCTGCCGCTTAGCCAGAGCCCCTTTTCATCCTCTACCATACCACAAAAGCTGCTATCTTGCAAATATTTTTCTGCCAGATGCTGCAGGCACTCCTGTTCCTCGGCCAGCACCTTAGCCTCACGCAGCAATGTCTCTTTAATATTCGGGTTGAATTCTCTTGCCAAATAGGGCAAAAGTTCCCTGCGGATACGGTTGCGCGTGTAGGTTACGTCATTATTCGTGCTGTCCACACAATAATGCAGTCCCCTTAGTTCGCAATACTGCTCTAGCTCAGCTCGGCTCACCTCTAGGAACGGTCTTAAGAGCTGCACGCTGCCTAGGCTTGCTGCGGCCTGCATACCGCTTAGGCCATCCGTCCCAGCCCCACGCAGCAGCTTCCACAGCATTGTTTCTGCCTGGTCATCAGCCTGATGGGCAGTAACAACGGCCTCTGCCTGAAAACGCTCCGCTTCCTCTAAGAGCTTAGCATAGCGCAGGCTTCTAGCCGCTTCTTCCACAGAGCAACCTTTTTCCTTGGCATAGCTGGGCACATCCACATGGTGACAAACAAAGTCCAGCTTGCGCTCCCTGCAGAAGTCCGCCACCAGCTGCGCATCCTGTAGAGCCTCCGCACCCCGAATGCCATGCTCCACATGACAGACCCGCAAATTAGCAGCGCTATCGGCAAAAGCTAGCCAGGCCGCATCCGCTAGAGCCAAAGAATCTGCCCCGCCGCTGACTGCCAAGCAATAGCGCTTTGAGGGCTCCAGATATTTTTTTATTTCTCGACACAGCTTCCATACCAGTGGCTCCTGTCGCTCCATGCTCGCCGCACCTTTCTAACAAAGAAAGGGCACCCCTACAAGTGCCCTTCGTAATTACTAAGCAGGATTATCTTTCGCGCCTTGCCCCTCGACCACCACGTTTAGACTCGGTATTACGTTTCAAATCCAACATTCTGTCGCCGCTCTCTTTCAGGAACTTAGAAATCTTATCCTCTAGGGTTAAGGGAGCAGCAGCCTTTGCGCCTCCCTGCTGACGCTGGGGAGCACGGCGTTCCCTGTTTTCGGGTCTAGCCGGCTTGGGCTGAGACTCTTCAACAGCCTGCTTAATCGACAGGCTCAGCTTGCCGCGCTCATCAATACTTATCAGCTTCACCTTAACCTTATCATGCTCCTTAAGGAAATCGTGAATATCCTTAACAAAAGCATTAGATACTTCAGAAATGTGAACCAAACCAACCTTTCCCTCAGGCAGTTGAACAAAAGCACCAAAATTAGTGATGCCGGTAATTTCGCCTTCCATAATTGCGCCAATTTCCAGAGACATCTACGAAAAAATCCCCCTTAACAACATAATCTTTATTTTTTATTATTATCTACTACAAACAGCGGCACCTCATTAGGTCCCACCATATTGTATTCATCTCGAGCAATCCTTTCAATATACTTAGGATCGTCAAGGCGTCTACGCTCCGCCTCTAGCTCGGCTCTTTGCTTTTTTAGCTCCTCCAAACGCTTTTGTGTTGCAGCCTGCTCCTGCTTTATCTGATAAATGCTCAGCTCCTGATTTAAAAAAGCACCTACGCAAAAGAGCGATAACACAATCAAAAAGAGCTTAAAGAGAGCATGCACAGATTTTTTTCTCTTGCCAGTCTTAGCCATCCTCAGAGTCTTAGCCATGATGCTCCCCCTTTCTTAATAAAAGCTAGAAAATTTATCTCTTATTTAGGAGCATTAACAGCTTCCTTGAAGGCCTTGCCAGCCTTGAAGCTAGGAACTACAGAACCAGGAATTTCCATAACAGCGCCGGTTTGCGGATTCTTGCCCTGACGAGCCTTGCGCTCATGTCCTTCAAAGGTACCAAAACCCACAATCTGCACCTTTTCGCCAGCTGCGACAGAAGCAACCACAGTTTCGATAACAGCCTTAACAGCCTTGTCCGCATCCTTTTTAGCCAAACCGGATTTTTCAGCCACAGCAGCAATCAATTCATTCTTATTCATTAAGCTTTCCTCCCAAATAATCTCTATATTTTACAGTCCACGGGCAGCTTCTCCCTGCCCTCAGAGCATAGATATGCTATTGTTCATTTTAACAAAATTTAACATAAAAAGCTAGTGGAAAATCCCTTAAAAACGCTATTTTTCGCAAATTTTCCCACGGCGAGTTAGCCACCCTGCTTTTCTAAAGCCTTGGCCTCCTCCCAAAATTTATCCAGCTCAGCCAGGCTAAAGCTAGCCCATTCTCTGCCGCTGGCTTCCACGCATTTTTCCACATGGGCAAAACGGCTGGCAAAGCGATTATTCGTGCCATCCAGGGCTACCTCAGGCTCAATTTTGAACTTTCTTGCATAGTTGACGATGGCAAAGAGCACATCACCCAGCTCCTTAGCGCTGGCCTCCTTGTCCCCAGAGCCAAGAGCCTCCTGCAGCTCGCCCAGCTCCTCCTCGACCTTAGCCCACACAGCCTCTGGCTTATCCCAGTCAAAGCCAACCTTAGCCGCCTTGCTTTGCAGCTTATAAGCTCTTAACAGAGCCGGCAAATCCTTGGTCACGCCGTCTAAAATATGCTTGCGCTCCTGTTTTTCTTCCTTTTTAATAGCATCCCAGTTAGCCAGCACCTGCTCGCTGCCGTTGACACTAACCTCGCCATAAACATGAGGATGACGACGAATCAGCTTATCCGTTACATTATCAATAACATCCTGCAGGTCAAAGAGACCTGCTTCCTCGGCCATACGCGCGTGGAACACAACCTGCATGAGCACATCACCCAGCTCCTCGCACATACCCTCGGTGTCCTCAGCATCCACAGCCTCCAGATATTCGTAAACCTCTTCGATAAAGTTGCTGCGAATAGATTTAAAATTCTGCTCCCTATCCCACGGACAGCCGCCCGGCTCTCTCAGGGTGCGGATTACATCTGCCAGGGGCTGAATATCAAAGCCGTCTAAAGCAGGCGGCAGCTCTTCCTCGGCTTCATAATCCTCATAGAACTCAATCTCTACCTCTGGTTCAATTTCTTCGGCATCATATTCCTCTAGCTCTTCAATGACCTTAAGAGCGGCTTCCTCAGCTTCCTCGGCTTCGGCAGGCTCTTTTTCCTCCAAGTCAAACACATCCTCGTCCTCGCCAAACTCCATGAGACCAGCTACTTCCTCACCCTCTGGCAGAGGCGGCACATAAACACTAGTCAGATGGTCGATATGCTCCTGCCAGTCTAATTCATACAGCTTAACAGGACGACATTCTCCATCCGGCAGGCCTAAATTACGCAGGAAATAAATCTCGTACTCATCATCCAAGGCATCCATCAGGGCGATTTTTAAATCAGAAGCCACCAGCTGGCTGTACACCTGGGTAATCATCAGGGGATATTGGCCAGCATCTGCTATGGCCCCAAAATCCTGAGCATCAATAATTCTTAAGCCGGCAATAGGGTCAATGCCCAGCTCGACATAGGCTAAATCTAAAAAGCTCATAGAAGGCTTAATCACAAGCTTAAGCCCCTGCGCCTTAGCCTGCTCACGCAGCAGGACAACGGTTCTTTCGGCTACCAGAGGACTGCCCGGCACTGCATAAACGACATCACCAGTCTCCGCCGCAGCCAGCACTCTTGCCACAACCCGATCATAAACCTCTTCAAAGGAAGAGCCTTCCTCGTAATAGCTGTCGCAGGAGACAAAGGACACGCCTGCCTTTTCCAGCTCTGCGACCGTAGGGTGCACTGCAGTGCGCAAAATT
>JAEDNJ010000224.1 GCA_016302525.1 Phascolarctobacterium sp.
TCGCCGTAGTCAAAATTCCACGCCTCTGGATTAAAGCAGCCCTTGCAATGATGAGTGCAGCCACTGACAAACAAAGATACTCGCAGACCAGTTCCATTGGCAACATCCATGTTCTTGATAGTAGCGTAATTCATGATTAATCTCCCCACCTTTAAATAAAAGCTGGCAAATCCTGTCATCTGATTCACCAGCTTTTTTAGATACCAGCTTAGATAGCCAGATTATTTATTTTTCTATTGTTTATAGACGGCACAGCATATTATAAATGAAGCACACGAGACTTGATTTCCTTAGTCTTGCCCACATTCCAGAAGTTTTCGCCCAAATAACCGCAGGTACGGCGGGTAACATTCATCAAAGCGTGGTCCTTATTATGGCAGCAGGGGCACTCCCATTCACCCTCATCATTAATGATGATTTCGCCGTCGAAGCCGCAAACATGGCAATAATCGGACTTAGTATTGAACTCAGCGTACTGAATGTTGTCGTAGATGAACTTCACAACCTCTGCCAGAGCAGGCAGGTTATGGCGCATATTCGGAATTTCTACATAAGAGATAGCTCCGCCAGAGGAAATCTTTTGGAATTGGCTCTCAAAGGCAAACTTAGCGAGAGCATCAATTTCTTCGCGCACATCCACATGATAGGAGTTGGTGTAGTAGCCCTTGTCGGTAACATCCTTAATGCTACCAAAGCGTTCCTTATCGATACGAGCAAAGCGATAGCACAGGCTTTCTGCCGGAGTACCGTAGAGGGCAAAGCCCAAACCAGTATCTGCCTTCCACTTGTCACAGGTAGCACGCAGATATTGCATAACCTTCAGCGCAAAGGCCTCACCCTTAGCCTCAGTGTGGCTTACGCCAGTCATGAGCTTTGTCATTTCGTAGACACCGATATAGCCTAGGGACAGGGTAGAATAACCGCCCATCAGGAACTTGTCAATCTTTTCGCCCTTGTTCAGGCGAGCAATGGCACCATATTGCCAATGCACAGGGCTAACATCACTGCGGGTACCCATCAAGGAGTTATGACGGCACATTAAAGCATCATAGCAAAGAGACAGGCGCTCATCCAAAATTTCCCAGAATTTCTTTTCGTCACCATCGGCAACAATAGCGATTTGCGGCAGATTCAAGGAAACAACACCTTGGTTGAAGCGGCCTTCCCATTTGTAGTTGCCATTTTCGTCCTTCCACGGGGAGAGGAAGCTGCGACAGCCCATAGGTGCGAAGACACAGCCAGCATAGTTTTCACGCATCTTCTTGGCGCTGATATAGTCAGGATACATACGCTTAGCACTGCATTTTACAGCTAAACGAGTAATATAGTCATACGGTCCGCCCTTTAAGCAGTTGTGCTCATCAAGCACATAAACCAGCTTCGGGAAAGCAGGGGTAACATAAACACCCTTGTCATTCTTAATGCCCTGCAGGCGTTGGCGCAGAATCTCCTCGATAATCATAGCGTTTTCCTTAACATAAGGATCATCCTCACGCAGATTCAGGAAGAGAGTTACGAAGGGAGATTGGCCATTGGTGGTCATCAAGGTATTAATTTGATATTGAATGGTTTGCACACCGCCGCGCAGCTCGTATTTCAAGCGCTCCTGTGCCAGAGTCTCCTTAGTTTCCTCGTCCAGTCTATCGCCACAGGTTTCTTCAATGTTGGCTCTAAACTTTTCGTAGCTGCGGCGCAGGTATTTGCCTAAATGGCTAGTGTCTACAGATTGACCACCATATTGGCTGGAAGCTACAGAAGCAATAATCTGGGTAACAACGGTGCAGGCAACCTGAAAGCTCTTGGGGCTTTCAATCATCTTGCCATTCATAACGGTGCCATTGTCCAGCATATCGCCAATATTAACTAAGCAGCAGTTAAAAATCGGTTGTATGAAGTAGTCCGCATCATGGAAGTGAAGCACGCCTTCTTCGTGAGCCTTGGAAATTCTTTCTGGTAAAATCAGACGCTTAGTCAGGTCCTTAGAAACCTCGCCAGCGATCAGGTCTCTTTGCGTAGCAGCCATAACTGCGTTTTTATTGGAGTTTTCTTCCATAACATCCTTATTGCTGTTACGGATTAAGGAGAGGATGGATTCGTCAGTGGTATTAGCCTTACGCACCATAGCGCGCTCATAGCGATAAATGATGTAAGACTTAGCCAGCTCAAATTTGCCAGCATCCATCAGGCTATGCTC
>JAEDNJ010000041.1 GCA_016302525.1 Phascolarctobacterium sp.
CCTCGCCATTTTTGAAAATCATTACTGTCGGCACGAGCAATACCTGATAGCGCACAGCCAAGTCCATAGCCTCATCTATATTAATCTTGCCAATAACCAGCTCTTGACCATATTCCTCGGCAATGGCATCAAAGGTGGCTGCAATGCGCTTGCAATAGGTGCACCAGGGAGCCCAAAATTCTACCATAACTGTCTTTTCTTTTTCTTGCAATACTAATTGCTCAAAGTTTTCGTTATTGATATTTAACATAAAATCACCTCCGTAGTTATTTACCTCTAATGCTATTGTAGCGACTTTCTAGTTTTTGGTCAAGGAAAAGATTTTTCTGCTCTTTTGCAGGGGCTTTTTCCTACTTTTTAAGGTAAAAGTTTACATTTTGGTTGAATTTCGTCACATTCTTTACATATTTTGTAATTGCTTTTTCCTGAAAATATGCTATAATATAGTCAAGAAGTAAGAAAGAAGCACAACCCAAGAAGCCAAGGCTTCCGCTGGGATTAAATAGAGCAAGGCTTGATTCCAATGAAAATCTTACAGTTGGCTGCAAGTACTTAGGAAAGGGGTGAGTCCGAAAAAATAGTTAGTTGTTTTCCGGATTATGAAAAGAAAGGCTTGATTCCGATGAAAACATTACTCTTTGACTAACATCAATTAGTAAAGGGGATAGTCCAATGAACAAATTAAGCTGAACTTAAAATTTCCAAGAAAGGCTTGATTCCGATGAAAATATTACTCATTGACTAACATCAATCAGTAAAGGGGATAGTCCAATGAACGCTTTTAGCTAAACTAAAAATTTCAGAGAAAGGTTTGAAGGTTATGAAAATCTACAGAGGCAATAGTTAAGCCGTCCGTATCGAGAAGAAAATACGGACGGCTTTTACTTTTAGATCCTCTTAATCCAAAAAGGATAGGTGCTCAGCACTACAGCTATGAGCAGCACGAAAAAATCGCCTATGCCCAAAGGCTCAGTAGGCATATTCTTATAGGTGTTTTTACCAAAGCCCTTTAGCTCCATAGAAAGTGCCAGAGTTTCAGACTTGGCAACCGCACGCATAACCAAGGGGCGAATAACAGTGATATAAGCCTTAAAGCGTTTAATAATGCTGCCACGATTAGAATAGCCACGGCAGGTTTGCGCATCCAGCGTAATTTCGCTATCCTTTAAAAAGTTAGGCACAAAGCGCAGGGCCGTAGTCAGCATGAAGGCATATTCTACAGACAAATGAAAACGGTCTACTAAAGCCTTAGCAATGTCCTGAATACGGGTAGAGGCCAAGAGGCATAAGAAGCTCATGGTCATAACCATCATGCGCAGACCACCGAAAAGAGCCACCTGCAGCTTAGAACCGCACACTAGCTGCAGCAAAATCATCAGCCCAGTAAACACCGTCAGACCACCAATGGCAGTCAAGGCCATCTTATCGTGCTTAATACACAGCAGGGAGACAATCTCCAGCACCAGCAGCATACCTACAGCCTGCACGGGCAGAATAAATACCCAGGCCGTAATCAAAATCGTAACGACAATTTTCGTGAAGGCAGTTAATTTCATGCTTTGCCACCTGCCCTTCTTTCGATTTTGGCAACTAATTCCGCAGCATTGTCTGCCTTGAGATTTAGCGCCCCAGCCAAGGTCAGCACAGTGGGTCTATACAGGCCCCAGTTCTCTAGGGGCTTGGTGCCGTCAAAAAGCTCTGCCGGCATGCCATCAAAGGCCAGCTTGCCCCGGTGCATAACCAGGGTACGCTTAGCATAACGCGCCGCAATTTCCATATCATGAGTAATGAGAATAATAGTAATGCCACGCTTTTCGTTAATCTCACGCAGGTAGTGCATAATACGCTCCTGCTCTAGCGAATCCTGACCATTCGTAATTTCGTCTAAAATCAGGGTTTTAGGGTTCAGCGCCAGGGCTGCAGCCACGCCTAAACGCCGCTTTTGCCCGAAGGACAGCAATCGCGGATAAGCATTGCGCAGCTCTGTAAGGCCCGTAGCCTCCATAGCCGCCTCCACATGACGAGCCACATCAGTCTCTGCCACCTTGCGTGTACGCGGACCGTAGGCAATTTCGTCAAAAACCGTATCCTCTAAAATTTGCAAATCAGGATTTTGGAAAACATAGCCAATCTTATCGACTAAATCAGCAGGCTCCATCTTAGCAATATCATCACCATCTACAGCAATGACACCGCTGCGCGGATGACACAGAGCCATGAATAAACGGGTCAGCGTAGTTTTGCCGCTGCCGTTATGCCCCAAAAGGGCAATAAATTCCCCGTCCTGAATCGTTAAATTAATATCGTGAATAACAGGCTCACCTCGCGTATAGGCAAAGTTCACCGCCCTTGCTTCTAGCATCAGTCAGCCCTCCCTTCCAAGTTAAAGGTTCTAAAATCGCTAATCGCATCTGTCTCAGTGCGCCAATCGCCCAAATCCAGGCTCAGCTTTTGCTCAAGGCCCAGCTTAACCTGCCACAGAGGAGGGAGCAGCTGGCGCATTTCCTCGTCCTCGTAGAGCTGACGGGCAGCAGCTGCAAAGGGACCATGGGCTACAATCTCACCCTGCTTAATGCCAATCATATCCGTAACAAAGGGCAGCAGATAATCTACACGGTGCTCTACAGCAACAATCGTCGTGCCGTACTGAGCGTGCAGTCTGCCAATAAGCTGATACAGATTATAAGCACCATCGGGGTCCATAGCCGAAACAGGCTCATCCAAGATAATAATGTCAGGATGTACAGCCAGCACAGAGGCCAACAAAAGGCGCTGTCTTTGGCCGCCAGAAAGCTCATCCAGCTGATAGGTTTCGCGCCCAGGCAGGCCCACATCCTCCAACGCCTGGCTTACGCGTGCAGAAATTTCTTCTACCGGAAAGCCGTGGTTAATGAGACTAAAGGAGATTTCCTCGCCCGCTGTCATAGAAACGAGCTGACTTTCATAGTCCTCCATAATAAAGCCAATCTTCATAGCCAGGTCGGACACCATCTTACCCTGGGTACTCGCGCCTTCGATTTCCACTTCACCAGCATAGCGGCCACCGCTATAGAAGGGCACGACGCCCGTCATAGCCTTGCACAGAGTAGTTTTACCAGCACCGCTAGGGCCAACAATAACCGTAAAGCTGCCCTTAGGAATTTCTAAATTAATATCCTTGAGCACCAGTCCGCCCTTTTTATATCCAAAATAAAAATCCTTTAGCTTAATTGCAGTTTCCATTATTTATCCTCTTCCTCCTGAACATAGAACAACCTCTTAACAGGAGCTGTCAGTACCTGGGCAATGACACAGTTAACGCCAGCAACCATGGCCACAACGGGCAGCATACCAAAAATCCACACCTTTAAGGGCAAGCCCAAAATAAAGAGCAGGATAAAGGTAAAGGAGCCACCGCTGGCCATCGTGCCGCAAAAGCAGCTCAGGAGCGGACGGAATTTAAAGTTGGGCAAGCCAAAGGAATCCAGCAGTCTCAAGACTGCCCAGCAGGCTACGGCACCAGAAAAGTCTGCCACCAAATTGCCCAAGGGAAAGGCAGATTTAGAGGAAGGCACAATAATAACGCCGGCAATGAAGCCCAGCCCCATGGCCTGCTTCAGGCTCAGCCCGCAAATGTTGATGACAATGCAGTACATAGCAATGCCCCAGTTTGGCGTTACCGGTCCCAGCTGCGGGGAAACTGTGTGCAGAATAATGCTGATGGCCAAGAGCATGGCTGCCATAGCTACCCAGCGATAGCGGTCCTGGGTATTTTCTATTTCAATGAGCTCAGGAATAGGTTTATTTTTTTGTTCTTCCATAATACACCTCGCAAAAAAAGTTACCTTTTCATTTTATCACAAATAGCTAAAAAAGCCTAGAAATACATACAGGTCGGCAGAAACCCTAGCCGACCTGTTCCATTCTTTACAGTTTTGACCAATCCCAGACCCTTTGGCTCAGCCAGGAGCAGAAGGCACCGCTAAAATCCAGCAGCACATCCTTGACCATCGAGGAACGCCCTGGAGAAAAGGCTTGGATATACTCATCCACTACAGCAACAAAGAGACAAATAAAGAAGATATAACCGGTAGAGGTTCTGTGTCCGATATGAAATTCATCATAGGTGCGGCAAAGCAGCCAGCCCAGGAAGGCAAATTCCAGAAAATGCGCCAGCTTGCGTACCAGGTGCTCCACATCCCAATTAAAGGTTATGCTGAGAGCATCCCCAATTATAGTTAAAATTGTTGTAATCATGCCGCTCATGCGCAGGGATTCATCTCCCGGCATCATGGAGTTGCCCCAAATAACGGCAACCATAACCACTGCCAATAGCAGCCACAAATATCTCATATTATTCTACCTCACCCAATATACTCTACTTACTATATAAATACTGCCGACCTATTTCCTAGAACAAAACCTTCTGCAAAACTGCTTACTATTTCCCAGAGCAAGTCTTTCTAAAACTGCTGTCCTTGTTCCTTGAACAAAACTTTTTTTAGCAGAGCTGCTTACTATTTTTATATGACCTCAAAACATGAAAAAAGCTAAAAACCACTATCCATTTTCTATAACCAGTATTTCTGCAAAACTGCTTACTATTTTCTAGAACAACTCTTTTGGCAAACTGCCGTCTTTTATAAGTTGTCACAATATGAAAGCAGCTAAAAAAACACAAAGAGTGCCCGTTTGTGCGGACACTCTTATTGTAATAGTTTAGAGGTGGCGTGTCAAGCATTCCATGACCATCATGTTGCTTACAACGCCAACACCACCAGGAACAGGGGTAAAGGCAGAGGCCTTTTCGGCTACAGCAGGGTCAACATCCCCCACTAGCTTGCCCTCGACAGAGTTAATGCCAACATCCACAATGACAACGCCCTCCTTCACCATCTCCGGCTTCACGAAGCAGGGTTTACCTACGGCAGCTACAATCACATCAGCAGTTTTGAGGATGTCTGCCAGATTTTGGGTGCGAGAATGACAAATGGTTACTGTAGCATTTTGCGCCAGCAGTAAATTTGCCACAGGCTTGCCTACGACATTACTGCGACCAATGACAACAGCGTGCTTGCCGCTCAGTTCAATGCCATAATGCGCCAGAATCGCCATACAGGAACGCGGTGTGCAGGGAGCCCATTTACTACGCCCCAAAAACAGCTCGCCAGAATTCAGCGGCACCAGACAGTCAACATCCTTATTAGGAGAAATAGCAGCGCCCACAGCATCATCATTAATATGCTTGGGCATGGGCATCATGGGCAGAATACCCTGAACATAGCGGTTACGATTGAGCTTTTTAATAGCAGCAATAACCTCCTCCTGGGTAGCCTCCTCTGGCAGCTCTACTAATTTAGCTGCACCGCCCAGGCTCTCAATGAGCTTAACTAGGCGACCCTTATAAACATGCGAAGCAGGGTCATTGCCCACCACGATAATTGCCAAAGTAACGAGAACACCTCTCAGCTTCGCCCTGGCAATGGTGGCAGCAATAGCCTCACGATAGACATCAGCTACCGGCTTTCCCTTCATGATAACAGTATCCATATTATTTTCCTCATTACAATCACTTGCAAATATTTTCTACTTTAACTAAAGCAAAGCTCCAACAAGCTATTTTCTACTATATTACTAGTATGCTTTATGTATTTTAAGCCACGGTTTAAAGCTTATTTCTCTACTAATGCCGTCGCCTATTAACTACAAATGTGCTATTTACAGCACATTTGTAACCACAACTCCACAGAATAAGAAGCTAAGCAAATATTTACTGCATATAATACAAAGCGTATTAGAATAAGCCGCTGATGGTGCCGTCGTCGCTAACATCAATCTTTTCTGCGGAGGGCACCTTAGGCAGACCGGGCATAGTCATAATATCGCCTGTCAGCACTACGACAAAGCCAGCGCCTGCAGAAATACGACATTCCTTAATGTTCAGGGTAAAGCCGCTAGGTGCGCCTAAGAGCGCCGCATCATCAGAGAAGGAATACTGGGTCTTAGCCATGCAGATAGGCAGGCTGCCAAAGCCCATTTCGGTAAACTCCTTCAGAGACTTGTCTGCGTTCTTGCTGTAAACAACATCAGCAGCGCCATAAATTTCCTGAGCAATGGTCTTAATCTTATCCTTTAAAGACATTTCGCTCGGATACAAGGGCTTGAAGTCAGCCTCGCCGCTTTCAGCCAGACGCACAACCTCCTTAGCCAGCTCAATGCCACCCTCGCCGCCTTTAGCAAAGACCTCAGACAGGGCTACATTTACGCCGTGCTTAGCGCAGTGCTCACGCACAGCCTCTAATTCCTCTACAGTGTCCTGCTCGAAGCGGTTGATGGCTACGACAGCAGGCACGCCATATTTCTTAACATTTTCAATGTGCTTTTCTAAATTGCTCATGCCAGCCTTAACTGCCTCTACATTCGGGGTTTTCAGCTCGGTCTTGGGTACACCACCATGCATTTTAAGAGCGCGTACAGTAGCAACGATAACCACAGCATCAGGCTTTAAGCCAGCATAGCGGCATTTAATATCAAAGAATTTTTCTGCGCCCAAATCAGCACCGAAGCCAGCCTCGGTGATGGTGTAATCTGCTAATTTCATAGCTGTCTTGGTAGCCATGATAGAGTTGCAGCCATGAGCAATATTCGCAAAGGGACCGCCATGGATAATAGCAGGAACGTGCTCTAGGGTTTGGACCAGATTCGGCTTAATAGCATCCTTTAAGAGAGCAGCCATAGCGCCCTGAGCCTTTAATTGGCCAGCGGTGATGGGCTTACCAGTATAGTCATAGGCAACAATAATGCGTGCCAGGCGCTCCTTGAGATCGTGCAGGCTGGTTGCCAGGCAGAGAATAGCCATAATCTCAGAGGCAACAGTAATATCAAAGCCATCCTGACGCGGTACGCCATTAACCTTGCCGCCTAAGCCAACAACGATTTGGCGCAGCTCGCGGTCGTTCATGTCTACAACGCGCTTCCAGCAAATACGGCGCGGGTCAATATTCAGGCTATTGCCCTGTTGGATGTGGTTGTCCAGCATAGCAGCCAGCAGCATATGCGCAGAGGTAATAGCGTGAAAGTCACCCGTAAAGTGCAGGTTGATGTCCTCCATCGGCACAACCTGAGCATAGCCGCCACCTGCAGCACCGCCCTTAATGCCAAAGACAGGGCCCAAAGATGGCTCACGCAGAGCAACGATAACCTTCTTGTCGATTTTTGCCAGACCTTGAGCTAAGCCTACGGTAGTAGTGGACTTGCCTTCACCAGCAGGAGTGGGAGTAATTGCCGTAACTAAAATCAGCTTGCCAGCAGGAGCAGTTTCCAGGCGTTGGATGAGGTCCATAGACAGCTTCGCCTTATAGCGGCCATACATTTCAATATCTTCATCAGCAATACCTAATTTAGCAGCGATGTCGGTAATTTTTTCCATTTTACATTGTTGAGCAATCTCGATATCAGATAACATTCTTTCTCCTCCTAAAAATAAAACTTACAAAGTCCATCCATCGACTAAAGGGTCCAAAAAAAACAAAGACCGTCCAGGCAACAGAGCCCAGACGGTCGGCATTTCAGCAATGTGGTCCACGTGGTCAATTCCACTTATCCGTCAGTTCCACATCGGATAATTCAATTATAAACGATAAGCCCTGTAATTGCAAGAGCTAATTAAACCAAATTTCTACAGTAGAATTTGGCTCCACCTCTGTACCCGGCAGCGGCTTTTGCTGATAGGCCTTGCCCTCGCCATAGGGTCGCAAGCGCAGCTTACCCTGCTCTAGCACCTCCGTAGCCCTACGGATGCTCACACCCTTGAAGTCAGGCAGCTTCAGCTTGCCGTTCTTCAAAGTCTGCACCTTAGGTCTCGGCATAGGTGCCTCGTAGCTGCCTAGCTTTTGGCTCAGCTTGTGCATTTCGTCTAAAGAGGGCAACCCCTCCTTATTAGAGGGCTGAATACCCTTTAGCACGAGAATCTGCTGCAGTACATCACGGAAAATCGGCGCAGATACCTGCGAGCCGTAGAAACGGTCGCCCTTAGGCGTATCCACCATCACCAGCATAGCATATTTAGGCTTATCTGCCGGCACAAAGCCCACAAAGGAAGCAATATACTTGCCAGGGGTATAGCCACCATTGGGGTCCAGCTTTTCCGCCGTACCCGTCTTGCCAGCTATGCGATAGCCCTTAATAGAGGCCCTCTTACCGCCGCCCTCGCTGACAACCTTCTCCATCATGCCGCGCATTTGCAGAGCAACGCTTTCGGTGATGACATTACGGACAACCTCTTTTTTGCCCTCGCGCAGAACAGTGCCATCGGCATCAACTATCTTCTTTACGACATAGGGCTTCACCAGCTCGCCGCCGTTAGCAATAGCGCAGATAGCCCGCAGCTCCTGCAGAGGCGTTACAGCAATACCCTGACCAATGGAAAACGAAGCAAGGTCCGGGTCCCACATATTCTTGTCGTAGAGAATACCGCTTTCCTCACCCGGCAGGTCTACACCGGTCTCCTTGCCAAAGCCAAAGCTTTTCGCTCCCTCAACCATCGCCTTTTTGCCAATGCGTTGGCCCAGCTGAATCATGCCTACATTGTTAGAAAACTTAATAACATCCGTAAAGCTCAGATGTCCCAGGCCCTCGTTATCCCAGTTACGGAAAATACGATCGGCTATTTTAATATAGCCCTTATCATTAAAATCCGTATAGGGTGTAACAACGCCGTTAGTAAGGCCAATAGCGCCCACAATCGGCTTAAATACAGAGCCCGGCTCATAAATAAAGGAAACTACCTTATTGTTCCAGCTCTCTATGGGATACTCGTCATACTCATTCGGGTCGAAGGTGGGTCTGGAAGCCATAGCCAGAATTTCGCCCGTATAGGGGTCCATAATGACCGCAGCCGCACCCGCAGCGCTGTATTGGCGCATAGCGTTATCCACGGCCTCCTCTAGCACAAACTGCATAGGACTATCTATGGTCAGATAGACCGTAGGCAGCTTATCCTCTACAGGTGCCTTCACGCCCTCGTCATAAATACGCGACTGATGGCTGTCAAAGGACTGGCGTTGCTTCGTCTTGCGCCCCTTAAGCTCCTTATCCAGCTGCAGCTCAATACCGCTCTTGCCCTCGTCATCCCAGCCTACAAAGCCCAGCACCTGAGCAGCCGCCTTCTTCTTGGGATAGAAGCGCTTGCTCTCTGGCTCAAAGTGCAGACCAGGCAGGTTATTTTCTTTAATAATACGGCGAATTTCCTTATATTCCCTAGGCGTAATCATGCGCTTAATCCATTGAAAGCGACTTTCCGGCACGCTGAACTTGGCTAAAAGCCTTGCCTCGCTCATCTCTAGCACTGGTGCTAGGAGCCTTGCTGCCTCCGCCCGCACATCTCTGGGCGGCTTAGAGCTTCTTGCCCCAACCTTTTCCACCATCGCCTCAGGGTCAGCATAAAGAGCGCCTGTCATCACGCTGATGGCCAGCTCCGCCCCATCACGATCCACAATTTTGCCGCGTGGATGATGGGTTACGACATTATTCGTAGCATATTCAGCAGCCTGCTTTTTTAAGGCACTGCCCCGCACCAGCTGCAGCCAGCCATAGCGCAGAAAAATTGCCAGACAGGCTAAGCAGACCAGCACACAGATAAGCGCATACCTTTGCCGACACTCATTAAAGGATAATTTTGGTCGCATTAACGCCACCTCCTTCGAGAGGTGAATTGAAAGTCCTCACGACGGGTCTCCGGAGCCAGTTGCTGTAGCTCTTCCTCTTTTTCTATCCTGACAGTCTCATCATAAACAGAAAGGAGGAGGCCAATCGCCGCCATAGACACGACCATGGAGCTGCCACCGTAGCTGATAAACACCAGTGGCACGCCAATAACTGGCAAAAGCCCACCTACCATGGCGATATTCGCCACAGACTGCCCCACAATCAGGAAGGTTACGCCTGCACAGAGCAAAAAGCCCTCCTGGTCTCTTGCTCGCATAGTAATATAAGTAAACACATAGCCCAGCAAAATAAACAGCACCAGAATTGCAGCTACACCAAAAAAGCCATTTTCCTGCGCAAAAATCGCAAAGGCAAAGTCTGTATGCGCCTCCGGCAGATAGAAAAACTTGCTTAAGCCATGTCCCCAGTTAGTACCCACAAGGCCACCAGAGCCAATCGCCATCTGCGCCTGCACCATTTGGTAGCCCTTATCCAGAGGGTCAATCCACGGGTCGAGAAAAACCTTCATTCTTTCCAAGCGATAGGCTGTGCCCACCGTCAAGACCGCTGCCCCCGCAGCAAGAGCAATGCTCATGACGACAATTTCCCTTTGCGACAGGCCGGCAATAATAAACAAGCCCAGCATCAACCCCACGACAATAGCGCCCGTACCTAAATCAGGCTCCACATAAATCATGACAAAGTAAGCCAAGGTCATGGCAACCAGCTTAGCGGAGCGACCTGACCACAGACTTACCCTTTCCCCCTTGCGCATCATCGTGCCCAGAGAGCTGGAGCAAACCATGATAACAGCCAGCTTTGCTGCCTCCGAGGGCTGCACGGAAAGGCCTCCCAGCCTAATCCACCTGTGTGCACCATTGACAGAGGCGAACAAAAACACGGCCATGAGCAAAAGAGCCACGCCAAAATAAATCCAAAAGAGCATATCCGGCTTCAAAAGGCGCTTGTAGCCAATTTTTCGCACAACGCCAATAGC
>JAEDNJ010000042.1 GCA_016302525.1 Phascolarctobacterium sp.
TGTGTTGGCAGCGCAGCGTAAGTCGCCTGAAGGAGCATGGATGCTTTCTACTACGGGTACGCGCCAAACTGGTCTTTATCAAAAATGCGCCGAAAAACACGGCTTGAAGATTTATTTGCCCAATGATGAGCAGGCGGAACGCATTATGCAGTCTATCTTCTATGTAAAGGCGGCACAGTTTGACAAGGCAGGTGCTCTTGTCAAGGAGGTTGTCGAGGAGCTGTGGCAGGAAAGAGACCTGCCTGTTATGACTGCCTGCACCGAGATTCCTTTGGGCTATGATGCTTCTGGTCTGCCGCAGGAGAAATCTGTTTCTAGCTTAGGTGCTTTAAGTGATGCTGTTTTAAAGGTGCTCTATAAGGAAGTTGAAGCATAAATGGTGTTATTATGAATGATAGGTTAAGGCTTGTGGCCTTGGGCGAGCTGCCAGCAGATTTAATTTTGAAAAATGGTAAAATCGTAGATGTCTTTACAGAAAGTGTGTTTGAGGCTGATGTGGCCATTGTGGATGGCTGCATTGCCGGCGTTGGCAGCTATGATAAGGCAAAGGAGATTCTTGATGTACAGGGCAGGTATATTGCGCCTGGACTAATAAATGCCCATTGCCATGTGGAAAGCTCTATGGCTAGACCTGAGGCCTATGTCAAGGAAGAGCTACGCTGGGGCGTTACGACATTGATTACAGACCCGCACGAGATTGCCAATGTCATGGGCAGCGAGGGTATTCGCTATATGCTTAAGGCTGGCGGACATATGCCTATCAACTACTATGTAGAAGTGCCTAGCTGTGTTCCTGCAACTCCCTTTGAGAATTCTGGCTGTATTATGCACGCTGCAGAAATGGCAGAGCTGCTAAAGGAGGAGGGTGTTCTCGGCTTTGGCGAAATGATGAATGTTCCTGGTGTGCTCATGGGTGACAGCGAGGTTATGCAAAAGCTGAGGACTTATCAGGAGGCAGGGCGTGTAATAGATGGCCATGCTCCCTGTGTGACGGGCAAACAGCTGCAGGGATACATCAGCGCTGGTATCAATACAGACCATGAGATTATTAGCTGGGCTGAGGCTAAGGAAAAGCTGCGCAGTGGCATGGCTGCTTTGGTGCGTGAGGGCAGTGCATCCCACAACTTAAAAGCTATTATAGAGGGCGTGGTCAGGGAGCAGGTTGCTGTTAGTCGTATGGCCTTTTGCACAGACGACAAGCATTTAGCAGATATTAAGCGTGAGGGCACTATCCGCCATAACATTAAAATGGCGGTAGAGCTGGGAATGAAAAGCGAGCAGGCAATCGCCATTGGCAGCTTTAATGCGGCAAGAATATATGGTCTAAAGCATTTGGGTGCTGTTGCTGCTGGCTATCAGGCAGATTTAGTAGTGTTCAATGATTTAGTCGAGTTTGTTCCCTGGCGTGTATTCCATAAGGGTCAGGATGCTTGGAAGCTAGCTGACGAGGCAGAATGGCTTGAGCCTGGGGCAAGGCTTAAGGGCAGTGTTAACATTGGCGGAGAGCTTAGTGAGGCTAGCTTTAGTCTAGAGCATTTTTCTGCAACAAAGACTTATCCTGTAATCGAAATGGTGGCTGAAGAGATTATTACAGAGCATGGCAAAATTGCCGGCTCAGAGATTTTTGAGGCACTAGAGCGTAATGAGCTGTGCCTGATTGCTGTCGTAGAGCGCCATCACGCAACGGGAAATGTAGGCTTAGGCCTCATTCGCGGTTACGGTATCAAGAACGGAGCTGCTGCCACTACCGTGGCTCATGATTCCCATAACCTTATAGTAGTAGGCACTAGTCCTAGGGATATGCTGCTGGCTGTACAGGCTCTTGAAGGCTCTCAGGGTGGTTATACTCTGGTAGAGCAGGGGAAGGTTATCGACCTGCTGCCCTTGGAGATTTGTGGTCTGATGAGCTCGGCTAAGGGAGATGAGCTTAATGAGCATTTAGAGCGTATTTCCCAAAAAGCCTATACTATGGGCGTTAATCCTTTAGTTGATCCCTTCATCTCGCTAAGCTTTATGGCTCTGCCAGTTATTCCCAGGCTGCGCATTACCGATATGGGGATGTTTGATGTGGAGAGGTTCCAATTTATCAAATAAAACTGTAAAAAACATTACAAATTTCCTTGACAGTAACTAGACTCTGTGGTACAATAGGCAAGTAACAAAGTAGAAGCCACTCGCTTCTCACCTTGCGGCCTTAGCTCGACAGGGTTGGATACGAACTTTTCATGCGGGTGGACTTTGTCCGTCCGCATTTTCTTTTGTTACACAGCACTTTAGATGGAGGTGAATTGTCATTAGCAAAGATAACTTGCGCATCAACGAAGAAATTCGTGCGCGTGAAGTCCGTGTTATTACCGATGGTGGCGAACAGCTTGGTATTATGTCCAGTCGTGATGCATATAATCTAGCGGTCGAGAGACATTTAGACCTGGTGGAAATTGCTCCTACTGCAAAACCGCCTGTGTGCAAAATCATGGATTATAGCAAGTTCCGCTACGAGCAACAAAAACGTGAAAAAGAAGCTCGTAAAAAACAAAAAACCTTCGATATTAAAGAAGTTAAACTTCGTCCCGGCATTGAGGACCATGACTTTGGTGTTAAGCTTAAGGCTGCTCAACGTTTCCTGGAGGATGGTGACAAGGTAAAGGTTACTATCATGTTCCGTGGTCGTGAATTAAGCCACCCTGAGCTGGGTGAGGTTTTGCTGACCAGAATGGCAAACGAGCTGAAAGAAAACGCTATCGTGGAAAGAGTGCCGAAATTAGAGGGCAAAAACATGATTATGATTGTTGCGCCCAAACCGAACAAATAAGAGGAGGAATTAACAATGCCTAAGATGAAAACCCGTAGAGCTGCTGCTAAGCGCTTTAAGAAAACTGCTTCTGGTGAATTCAAACATTTTAAAAACTTCAAGAGCCATATCCTGGAACATAAATCTCCTGCTCGTAAGAGAAACCTGCGTAAAGCAGCTCTCGTTCATAAGTCTGACAAAGAGCATGTAGCAAAGATGCTCCCCTACGCATAAGCAAGAGATTAAAGGAGGAAAATAACAATGGCAAGAGTTAAAGTTGGCGTTACTGCACATCGTCGTCATAAACACATTCTCGCTTTAGCTAAAGGCTATCGCGGTTCTCGTTCCAAACAATTCAAAAAAGCAAATGAAGTTGTAATGAAAGGCTTGATGTACGCTCGTCGCGATCGTCGCAACAAGAAACGTACCTATCGTCGTCTGTGGATTGCTCGTATCAACGCTGCAACCCGTATGAATGGCCTGTCCTACAGCCGTTTCATCGCTGGCCTGACCAAGGCTGGTATCGCTCTGAACCGTAAGGTTCTGGCTGACATGGCTATCTATGATGCTGCTGCATTTGCTAAGCTGGTAGAAGCTGCTAAGGCTGCTCTGTAAGAATAAGCATTGCTCGAAAGCTCACTCCTATGGGGTGGGCTTTTTTTATTTGACGTTAGCACTGAAGCTAGGTATAATAGTGCTATGATATTTTGTAAAGCTTCATATGAAAGGAGTGGTGCGCATGCGTAAATCTATAGAGCATGAGCTTACGCATGCAGATGGCCATGATTTAGAACGCAGCCAATTACTGCGCTACCAAAAGCGTTTGCATCTGCGTAGATTTTTTAGGAGTATTGCGGGCATTAATCGCAGCACTCTCATAGGGCTTTCCTTTGCCTTTTTAATAGCTTTGGGCACCATTCTTTTAATGCTGCCTCAAGCCCATGTCAATGGTCAGTGGGCTAATCCCTTGGATGCCTTTTTTACGGCTACCTCTGCCTCCTGTGTAACTGGTCTGGCAGTGTGGGATACGGGCAAGGAGCTGAGCCTGTTTGGTCAGCTGGTGCTGCTTTTTCTCATTCAGGTGGGTGGCCTGGGCCTGATGACAATAACCACCTTGTTCAATTTCGGTCTGCACAAAAAGATGAATATTAGGCAAAGGCTGCTGGTGCAGGACTCGTTAAATCAGGAGGATCCTGGCAATGTTATGCATATTGCTCTGAATGTGCTAAAGTATACCTTTTTAGTGGAGTTTGTTTTCGGCACCTTGCTATCCTTATATTTTTATTATTCCGAGCAGCTGGGCTCGAAGGCCTTTTACTGGGGCTATTGGCACGCTATCTCTGCCTTTTGTAATGCCGGCTTTGACTTGTTCGGTGATTTTCAAAGCCTTGTGCACTACCAAGGCAATGCAGCAATCAATATTTGCTTTATTATGCTAATTGTGATTGGCGGTTTGGGCTTTACGGTTATTGAGGATTTACTGCAAAAGCGTTCCTGGAAGGGCTTAACACTACATTCAAAAATAGTGCTTTCTGTAAATGCAATTCTTTTAGCATTGGGTACAGTGCTAATCTGGCTACTAGAGCACAAGAATATAGGCACTATTGGCAGTGCTAGCCTGGAGCAGCAATGGCTGGCTTCGCTGTTTCAGGCAGTTTCTTTGCGCACTGCTGGTTTCAATAGTATGGATTTAGCCGTATTAAATCCGGCTACGCTCTTTTTTATGATGGGCATGATGTTTATAGGTGCTTCGCCAACCTCTACTGGTGGCGGTATTAAAACGACTACCTTTGCGGTGCTCTTGGCATCCACCTTAGCCCTACTGCGGGACAAAAAGGATGTAGTTATGTTCAGAAAACGGATAGATGCGAGCCTTATTGAAAAAAGCCTGGCAGTCTTTCTTCTGGCCATAGGCTGGGTGGCTCTGGCAGTATTTTTGCTGCTGCTCCTGGATGATAAGCAGCATCCCTTTCAATTTGTACTTTTTGAGGTATTTTCCGCTATGGGCACTGTAGGCATGGGCATAGGCATTACGCCGGAATGGAATCCCTGGTGTAAGCTGGTGCTCATAGTTACTATGTATATCGGTAGAATTGGTATTTTAACCTTTGGTATGTCCTTCTTCAATAAAAAAGTAGATAGGCTGCGTTATCCGACAGAAAATGTGATGATTGGTTAATGAGGTAGAGGTATGACAAAGAATAAGCGTAAGCAATTTTTAGTAGCAGGCTTGGGCCTCTTTGGTACGAGTGTGGCAGTTAATCTGCAGCGCATGGGCTATGAGGTCTATGCTATAGATAGTGATGAAAGCTTGGTGCAGGACCTGAGCTCACAGCTGAATTTTGTTGCTTGTGGTGATGCCAGCGATAAAAAGACACTGCAGTCCTTGCCCCTAGAGGATGTGGATGTAGCTGTGGTGGCTATCGGTAATCTTGAACGCAATATGATGTGTACCATGCTGCTTAAGGAAATGGGCATTAAGCAGGTTATAGCCAAGGCTATTAATGAGCTGCACGGTGAGATGCTGAGCAAGATTGGCGCTGACAAGGTCATTTTTGCGGAAAAGGATATGGGTGAGCGCCTAGCTTATAATTTAGTTTCTGCTGGTGTCATGGATTATATTGAGCTTTCCAGTGAAATTAGCGTAATGAGTCTGCCTGTACCTGATGAATTTATCGGCAAGAACCTTATTGAATCAGATTTACGGCGCCGTTATGATGTTAATATTGTAGCTATTAAGCGTGAGGGGAAAACCATTGTCAATCCAAAGGCACAGGAGGTTTTTCAGCCTGAGGATGAAATTATCGTTCTAGGCACTCATGCCGGGATAAAAAGAATGGGAGTAGATTTTTAATGGAACTGACAGCTATTAATAATCCGCAGGTTAAGGCCGCGGCAGAGCTCAAGCAAAAGAAATATCGCCAGCAAAGGGGCTTATTTTTGGCAGAGGGGCTGCGCACAGTCGAGGAGGCAGTGCTTTCTAAATCCGTAGAGAGCATTTTCTATACAGCTATTGAGGATGACAGAACTCGTGCCGTTTTAGAGGAAGCAGCTGCTAAGCAGATTAAGCTTTATTGTGTGAGCGAGAATGTGATGAAAAAAATCGCCGACACAGAAACACCTCAGGGAATTGTGGCGGTTTGCAGAATGCAGTCCAATAAGCTGGAGGAACTCTTTGCAACGGGAAAGCTGCTCTTAGTTTTAGACAGGGTAGGAGACCCAGGCAATGTAGGCACCATGCTGCGTACAGCAGATGCAGCAGGCGTAGGCGGCCTTGTGCTCTTGAAGGGCTGCGTGGATATCTACGCACCCAAGACAGTACGCTCCACCATGGGCTCCTTGTTCCATGTGCCCGTCTTTGCAGGGGCAGATGAGGCCCAGTTCATAAAGGCTGCTAAACGGGCAGGCTATGAGCTGCTAGTGACCACTCTGGAAGGGGCAGACAACCTCTACAAGGCCGATTTAAGTGGCCGCATAGCCTTTGTCATGGGCAATGAAGCTAACGGCGTTACGGAAACGCTGCTTACTGAGGCCGATAAGCGTGTTTATATCCCTATGCAGGGCAAGGCTGAGTCTTTAAATGTGGCTATGGCTGCTGGTATTGTGATGTTTGAGGCACTGCGTAGGAGACTGAGGTAACATAGTTATCGGCATTGTGTTGGTTAAGGGTTCTGCGCAGAAAGCTAAGTTTGTATGGTTATAGGTATCGTTGTATTTAAGACTTTGCTAAAAATTGTAAGCTAGTATGTTGCTTGCATTGTCAAGTGTGAAGCTATGCGCATAAATTTAGGGTAGTAGAGCTGCTATATATGCAGGGATTTATAAAGTTTTAGGAGGAGATGCTGAGGATGAATATTTATATTTGGCGACACAACAAAACCTATCACAGTCATTCTATGATCGATGAACCCTGTGTTAATGCAGAGTTTTATCTGGATGCCCTGGCTATCGTGGTAGCCTCAAGCATGGAGGAAGCCTTGGAAAAGCTGGCCCAGGAAAATAAGGGCTGGCGTATAGAAGATCTAAAGCGGCTAGAATGCAAGGTTATCCCTGTAGATAAGGCTGGGGTTGCTTACACAGAGCTGCGTGGCGGTATTAATCATTTGTAAAGCTTTTCGGGAATGTCAAATAGGGTTAAGTAAAAAGCTTAATTGTTTATGTGCTAGACTATTAATATAATCATTTTCCGCTTTTGGCATTTTATTGCCTCCTAATGTGAATTTACTTTGACTGGCAGGTCATTAGTATCATATTAGGAGTTTTTTTATATTACTCACCGCTTAAGCTTCTCGGAACTACGCCACTATGGCGATGTTTTCATATAAGAATAAACAACCTGCTGATTGATTTCGGCAGGTTGTTTTACGTTACAAAGCTTTTTAATTTACGAATAGAAGCTTTATCTATTTTTTACATCAGTAATAAGAGGTGGCCATATTGCCTTATTTAAGCCGTGTCTAATGTTGCACTGAAATAAATCTCTTTCTGGCTATATTATTTCATTGCATACATACTCATTTTTGCAGCAGCTCTGCATAGCCGGGCAGGGGCTTAACGCTGCGCTGCAGGATACCGTGCATATAGGCAATGGCAATGCCATAGTTCGTCATCGGTACATTTTGATCGATGGCGCATTTATTGCGGTAGATGATTTCTCTTTCATTGAGCATACAGGCACCACAGTGGACAATGAGCTTATAGGGGGACAGGTCCTGAGGAAACTCTGTGCCGCTGGTCCAGGAGAAGCTAGGCTCTGCCTTGGAGTAGGCCCTTATCCAGGCAGGGAGCTTATCTCTGCCAATGTCGCCACACTGACGGTGATGTGTGCAGCCCTCGCTTATAAGCACCTTGTCGCCATCTTGAAGCTTATCGAGCATGGTGACACTTTTGACAGCGTTATATAGGTTGCCCTTGTAGCGAGCCATGAGGATAGAAAAAGATGTCAGTGGAACATCATCAGGCACGATTTTGCTGACCTTGCCGAAGGCCTGGCTGTCTGTGACCACAAGGCGAGGCTTGACAGCTAGCTTGGCTAAGGCAGCCCCAAGCTCACTTTCCTGTACTACTAGGGCCATACCCTTGTTATCTAAAACATTTCGCAGAACTAGCTGCTGGGGGAGAATAAGGCGACCCTTAGGAGCAGCGCTGTCAATGGGGGTGACAAGGATTACCACATCCATGGGCGCGATAAGATCGTCCAAGAGAGGCTTTTCCTCGTCCTCAGGCTTGAGCTTAGCGATAGCCTCACGCAGCTCGTTGATATTTGTTTTTGCCTGAGCACTAACAAACATAATATTCTTCGTCAGCTTTAAGGCAGCCACGGTATTGAGGGCCTGCTGCATCTCAGCCACAGCCTCGCATTTATTAAAGACTAGCATAGAAGGAAGCTTTTTAGCCTGCATGAGCTCCCATAGGGAAACATCCTCGTCCGTAATGCCGATAGCTGCATCCACAACTAAGAGGGCAATATCAGTTTTATTGAGCACCTGCTTAGCCTTTTGCACGCGTTGGGCACCGAGTGTACCTATATCGTCAAAGCCGGGTGTGTCAATCATTACCACAGGGCCCAAGGGCAGCAGCTCCATAGCCTTGGAAACAGGGTCAGTGGTGGTACCTTTTTGCTCACTGACGATGGCTAAATTCTGATTTGTTAAAGCATTAATAAGACTTGATTTACCGGCATTGCGTTTGCCAAAAATGCCAATGTGCAAGCGTTCGCCAGAGGGAGTAAGATTGAGAGACATATTTACCTCCTAAAAGACAGAAAGCACCGTTACAGCAACGGTGCTTTGTTATTAATCAACTAATTCCAGCTTCGGATTGGGATTTAAACGACGACCAGCCTTAGCGCAGTCCTTGCCATCAGCCAGAACAATATCAGCGGTAAAGTTAATATTGCCATCAAAGAAGCTAGAGCCAACAGCGTAGGTGTCTACAGGCACGCCCATTTCCTCAAAGGCACGCACACGCGCTTCGTCAAAACCGCCGGAAGCAATAATCTTAACATGGTTGAAGCCCTCAGCATCCAGGGCCTTGCGTACATTTTGCACCAGCTCCTTGCAAACGCCAGTAGGTTTGAAGGTGCCGATTTGGTTCCACAGGCTCTTGTCTACCATGCTACCAGAGGTATCCAGACGTACACCAGCCAGCTTTTTGCCCAGCTTACGAGCTACAGCTAAGGAGGTGTTTACACAGTCGTTGTCAAAGTCAACCAGAGCAATACGAGCTATAGACGGGTCTACATATTTATCAAAGGCACAGGTTGCTGCGACAGTATCACCGCCATAGGAGGCAATGAGGGCATGGGGAATAGTGCCCAGGCCACGACCATGGGAGGCTAAAGCATTAGCATCTGTAGAGAAGCCGTTGACACCGCCGATTTTTGCTGCATAGCCGTCAGACTCTTGCGTTTGGTAAATGTCGTAGCGAGCAGGGAAGAAGAGGACAGGCTTGCCGTTAGCAGCCTTCACAACCTTGCGCACATTGGTAGCAATACGGCTTTGGCGTGCTAAAATGCCCAGATAAATGGTTTCCAAATGAGCAAAATCAGCATAATCGCCTTCAATGGTCATAATGGTTTCCCATTCCTTAACCTCTTCACCATCATGCAGAGCCTTGATTACTAGGTCCTCTGGATGGAAGGAGCATTGCTTCAAGAGAGCAATAGTTTCATCAATACCGCACACCACAACATCTGCGCGAGGAAAAACCTGCATTAAAACACGGGGATGATGATTATCACCATTGAGAATTTCACGCGCACGCATAAAATACGCATCACTATAATATCCTGCCTTAATCTTTTCAACAGGGAAGGAGAAATTTTCTACAGGAATTCTTTCAGCCATTGCAAAACCTCCTAAATTATCTATAAACTACTAAAGTAATGGTTGAATGTATATGGAAATATGATACAATATATAGGCTTATATTTCAAGTGTTTTTTGCTTTTCTTGGCACGGCTCAGCTGTGCTAAAGCATATGGATAATGGAGATAAAAGTATGTTTTTTCTAGCTTATTTATATAAGAAAGACAAGCACTATTGAAGCTTATGAAAGCTAAAGTAAACACTAAATATTGTTAGCAAATTAGTATAGGAGCTAATTAGAATTCCTAAGACTTAGTATATGTAAAAGAGAAGAATATTTTTGCCAGCTGATTTATGCAAGAAAGACAAGCACTATTGAAGCTTATGAAAGCTAAAGGAAACACTAAATATTGTTAGCAAATTAGTATAGGAGCTAATTAGAATTCCTAAGGCTTAGTATATGTAAAAGGAAAGAATAAGCTTTGCCAGCTGATTTATGGATTGTTGACAAGAATATAAGGGTTTAGATTTCTAAAGAAGAGAACAAGGATAGAATAGATAATTATGAAAAGAGTATTGTTGCTTTCGGCGCCGATTGGCAGTGGTCATACCATGGCTGCCGAGGCCTTGAAGCAGGAATTAGAAAAGAGAGAGCAGCTAGAGGTTGTCCATGTCAGTGTTTTTGAGCTTTTGCCGGCCTGGCTAGGTGAGACCTTTTTAAGCTGGTATCTGCGTATCTTGAAGGCTTGCCCATGGCTTTACGGCTTGGCCTATAGCTCTGGGGATAGCTCTGGGGGCAGCTTTTTATGGCTGCGTAATTGGTTCAATGGCTATCTGCTGCAAAGGGCTGCTGGCCTACTAGAGGACTTTAAGCCGGATATTGTGATTGCCACTCATGCCACACCTCTAGGCTTTATGAGCCTGTATAAAAAGCAGCATCCAGAGCTTAGGCTCTATGCTGTTGTGCCAGACTACAATATTCATCACTGGTGGTCCTATGACGAGGTAGATGCATATTTTATTGCCGATAGGCGCCTGAGAGAGCGCCTGCC
>JAEDNJ010000043.1 GCA_016302525.1 Phascolarctobacterium sp.
CATAAAATAACCCCTTTCTATAGAATAATACTAAGCAGTACCATTTTACCGAAGGGGGAATTGTTTTTGTATGGTAGACATTAAATTTTAGTAGACCCCACAGGCGGAACAGCTTGACCCCACACATTGGAACAGCCAAACCCCAGTATTGAAACAGCGTTTTAAAACCCCACTTTGTGGAACAGCTCGACCCCACCCCAGGATTTGGAACATACCTTTTTTATTTGCGTTTGCTCTTTACTTTTCTTCATGCAGAACAATGTTTAAAATCATAGCCATCAGGGCTGCGGGCACAATACCGCTGCCGCCAAAGATGAGCTGCACGGAAACCGGCAGCGCCTTCAGAATGGCTGCATTAGCACCCATGCCATAGCCAACGCCCAGGGCTACAGAAACGATGGTAATGTTTCTCGTGGTCAAGGGCTCCTTCGTGATGAGCTGAATACCGCTGAGGACGATGGAGGCAAACATCATGACAGCAGCGCCGCCCAGTACGGGCTGAGGCATAACAGAAACCAAGGCGCCCAGCTTCGGGATGAGGCCGCAGCAGGTGATAAACACAGCACCCGTTGCCAAGGCCTTGCGGTTGACAACCTTCGTCATCGCTACGAGGCCAACATTCTGGCTAAAGGAGGTATTAGGCAGCACACCAAAGAGAGCGGCAAAGCTAGAGCCTACGCCGTCGCAGATAATACCGCCAGAGAGCTCCTTATCGGTAGCCTCACGGTTCATGCCGCCAATCATAACACCGGAAATATCGCCCACGGTCTCTACGGCCGTAACAATAAACATAATCGTAACCGGAATAATAGCGCGCACATCAAAAACAGGAGTTACAGGCAACAGCTGCGGCACGGCAAACCAGGAGGCAGCCTGCACCTTGCTCCAGTTAATCACCCAGGCCTTGGTATACATAACGCCCTGCGCATCTACTCCCGTCGTTGACAAAAACATGGGCATGAGCGCAGCCACAACATAGCCGGCCATAATCCCCAGCAGAATCGAAGAAGAGCTTAAAATACCCGTCGTGCCATGCTTAAAAAGCAGGATGACAACGAGCACAAACATAGCTAGACCCAGGTTTTCCAAAGAACCAAAGTCCTTAGCCTTGAAGCCGCCGCCAAAGGTATTAATACCCACGGCAATCAAGGACAAGCCGATAGACAAAACAACAGTACCCGTTACGACAGAGGGAAAGAGCTTGCGCAGCGATTTTAGGAAGAGACCCAGCACACCCTCAAAGAGACCAGCAATAATCGAAGCCCCCATAATGGCTCCATAAGCAAAAATGCCGCTGCCCAAAACATTAACAACACTGCTAAAAACACCAATAAAGCCGGAGCTGGTTCCCATAATAATTGGCACCTTGCCACCAATCGGCCCAATGGCATACAGCTGAATCAGTGTAACCAGACCAGCCACAATCATAGCATTCTGCAGCAGCACGACCTGTAAATCTGCCAGCTCTGTGCCCTGCTTAATGCCGCACATACCCGCAATAATAATTAGCGGGGTCAGATTGCCTACGAACATGGCAAAGATATGCTGCAAACCTAAAGGAAAGGCCTGAGACAGGGGCATATCCGCCTCAAACTCATAAGCAGCCTTATTTACTTCCATCTTCTTACTCATCACAATACCTCTCACTCTTCTTAAGATGTTTAAATGTTAACAAAAAACCAGACAGCAATTTTATCCTAAACTCTATACTTATTTATTCCACTGCTGAATTTTGCTCGCTCCTGAATGAGCTGGGCCGCAATGCTGATGGCTATTTCGGCAGGAGTTTCGCTCTTAATGTCTAGCCCCACAGGAATGATGACCCGCTCTAATTCTGCAGCAGCAAAGCCCTCTGCCATGAGCTTAGCCCGTGTGAGGGCCTTTTTATTTTTGCTGCCCATGAGGCCGATATACTTTGCCGGGGAACGCAGGGCAAAGCGCTCCACCTCTGTGTCACAGCTATGGCCCCTTGTCATAATGAGCACATAATCCTTAGCAGTGAGCGCCACGCTCTTTTCCAGCTGCTCATAGTCAACTGTAAAGACCTCTGCTGCCTGCGCGAAGCGCTCCCTATTGGCAAAGTCCTCACGATCGTCCATGACTACACAGCGAAAATCTAAATGTGCCAAAACAGGCACCAGCTCCAAGGCTACATGACCGCCGCCAAAGATATACACCGTGCCATCCTGCTGAAAGCCCTGCACATAGTAGGGCTTGCCTTCTAGTTCTACAAGGCTAGGATAGCTTTTGTCCTTAGCTCCTAATAAGGGCAGGCCACCCTCTAGGGGCAGCAACAGCTGAAAGGGCTCACCGCTCCTGGCTACAGCGTTTATTTGCCTAAAGACCTCACGCAGCTCATTTTGCGCAAAATCCAGCTCATACAAGAGCACATCATAGGCACCGCCGCACATAAAGCTATTTTGCACGCTCACATCAAAATGTAGCCTCTTAGCTCTGCCACAGCCTTCTGCCTCTTTTGCCTGCAACAGCTCTTTAGCAGCCTCTATCGCCTGAAATTCTGTAATGCCACCGCCAATAGTGCCCCAAAAAAGACCCCTTGCATCTACTAACATCATGGCCCCAGCCTCGCGCGGCACAGAGCCCGTACTGCTGATTACCAGCGCCAGCACACAACGCTCATGTGTGTTTTGCTTTTTTTCCAGCTCTTGAAAAAGCTCCAGCATGATTAAGCTCGCTCCTTTTTCGCTAATAGGCTGGCTACGACCAGCTCCAGTACACTTCCAGCCAGACAGCGTGCCTTGTCAGAAATAGTAAAGCAGTTGGCCAGCTCCTCCTTACGCGGGTCAATATCGGCCAGCTTAAAGCCCTCAGTGACGACAAAGCCATCCTTAAGCATACCGCGAATGATACCCGTCAGCGAAGCCAGAACAGGCACCGCCCCTGTAGGCGTAATGATTTCGGCTATGAGCTCGCCCTTTTCCACCACTGCCCCGATATTTTGCACAACCCTTACTCTGCCGGCAGCCGGAGCGTGCAGCACTCTCTCCTTCGTATAACCGCCAATATTGCCCGGCACTCCGGAATTCGGAGCAGCCGCTCCTTGGGAAATAATTCTGCCTAGGTTATGCCCACGCTTAGTCTCTATGACATAATGCACATCCTTGCCAGCTACAAAGCCGGGTCCGAGAGCTATAACTAGGGGAGCCATGTCCAGCCTTGTCCCTAAATTTTTCTTGGCAATAATCGCGTCTATGACTACATCCGGTTGATACTCTGCTATAATAGCCGCTTCTTCATCTAGCAAGAGGGGCACCTGCTTGTTAGCCCAGGCCATCTCTGCCTCAGCCAGATTGTTGACCAAAACGGCCTCCATGTCCTCTACGACAGTTCTGCCCGTATAGACAGCCTCACACACTGCCACCTGTCTACGAATAGCGGCAGGCTGGCGACATTCCAGCACCAGCACCTGAAAGCCTGCGCGCCACAGGCGGTGAATGGTGCCCGTGGCTAAGTCGCCGCCACCCCGCACTAAAATCCTTAGCTTCTCCATCTTAACCCTTGCCTCTTTTTCCTCTCATACAAATGCACTTAGCAGCCATGCCGCACTTGACATCAAGCATACATCCTCTTACAGCCATACCATCTTCGCTGTCAGTCAGACAGCTGCTTTTGTGGTTTCCTTCTACAATATAAATGTACTTCACAGCCATACTATCTACATTCTTCTAGGCTTCCCTCTCATACAAACACGCTCAGCAGCCATGCCGCCCTCTACAAGCAGGTGCCTCAGCTTCTCTGCTTCCTGTTTATCTGCTACTACATCCAGCTTATTCAGCACAAGGTAAAATACCCTCGTCCCTACAGCCTTGCGCGTGCCCCAGGGGGCTAACAGCAGCTGTGCCAGCTTATCCGCCTTCACCCTTTCCTCAGGGCTTATGCCTAGGTAGGGCACTGCCTCCTGCCAACCAAAGCATGCTTCTCCCCAGCTCTGCCCTAGGCCATCCAGCCCCGCCACACCTATGACTATATCGCAGGCTTCGGGTATGACAGGCTCATGCTTACGGGGGGCCTTCAGCGGCTTATGCTTCGCCCCATCAGCCTCACAAAGGAGCACATCTGCCTTGGCAAGAGCCCATTGATACAGCTCCCTAGGCGGAGCAATGAGCTTACCTGAGCTTTCTTCAGGCTCCCCCAGCACAGCGTAGGTCCCTCTTTGCCACAGGGCTTTCAGCTCTGCCTTATCCCTAGCCCACAGCTCCTTTGGCTCTGGCACAAGGATGTGCGTGGAGGTTAGAGCCACAGCCCTCTTGCCCTGCTTAGCATAAAGCTCTGCCAGCTCATACATGAGGGTGGTTTTACCCCCAGCTCCCACAAGAGCCAGATAATGCTTTTTTTCATCTGTAAGAAAGTCAAAATTTATTTCCCGCATTGCTTTATTATTTATTCCAGCACGATATACTTATCCTCTTTAGCTGTCACATAGCCAATGACAGTAGCCTCTGCGGCTACCTCGCGCAGTTCCTTTAGACAGCTCTCGGCCTCTGTCTCAGGCAGGGCACAGTATAAGCCGCCACTGGTCTGAGGGTCATAGCAAATATCCTGCAGTGCCCGCGACACCTCGCCCCGCACCTCGACACTAGCCTCAGCAAAGTCGCGATTGCGATAAGCACCTGCAGGCACAAAGCCCATCTCTGCCATCTCGTAGGCAGCCTTGTGATAGTTTAGGCTCTTTGTCTTAATGTGCAGCGTAACCTCGCTGCCCTGCGCCATCTCAAGGCTATGCCCCAAAAGACCGAAGCCCGTAACATCCGTACAGCTGTGCACAGGGTACTTCACGAGCACATCTCTGGCGTATTTATTAAGCGTGCTCATCTGCACATAGAGCCGTTCTAGCAGCTCCTGCTCTACTAGCCCAGCCTTGGCGGCAGTCGTCAAAATGCCTACACCCAGCGGCTTGGTCAACAGCAGGACATCACCCGGCTGAGCGCCACAGTTCTTCCATAGGCGCTCAGGGTGCACGAAGCCAGTCACAGCCAAGCCGTAAATAAGCTCTGCCGTATGAATGGTATGCCCGCCCGTTATAATCGCCCCAGCCTCATAGGCCTTAGCATAGCCGCCCCGCAGAATTTCCTGCACTGTTTCCTTGTCCAGCTTTTCAGGAATACTCATAATGTTGAGGGCCAGCTTAGGCTCGCCACCCATAGCGTAAATATCGCTCAAAGCATTGGCAGCGGCAATCTGCCCATAGGTATAGGGGTTATCTACCAGCGGCGGAAAAAAATCCGTTGTCTGCACTAGCGCCAGCTCGTCGCTCACCTTGTAGACACTGGCATCATCACTTTTATCATAGCCCACCAAAAGCTTAGGGTCGTAATGCGTGCGAAAGCCCTCTAGCAGCTTCACCAGCGTACCGGCACCAACCTTAGCCCCACAGCCGGCACAGCTAGCCAGCTTTGTTAGCTTAACCTCATTTTCCATAAGAATTTTCCTCTACCATTCTAAAAAAACAACTCTACAAAAGCAAAATTCTAAACCTAGCTATATTGAAGGCTAATCCTCTATAAGCTTCATGCCTTAGAACGCTCAAGCATCTGCTTTAAACAGCCCTACATAGCAATTTCTATGTCTTAACATCAGCTATTTTAATTCTTTCGTTAAGAGTTCTGTTAGAGTTGAGCTTTTTGCCAAGCTATATTTTCATAAGCTTTCTATGGCTCAATAGCTTTCTATGGCTCAATCATCCACTCTAAACAGTTCTACATAGCCATCGGCATTTCTTTGAACTATCTGCTCTAGCTCTGGCGTTAGCAGCTCACTTACAGGGGGCAGCTCTGTGGTTGAGAAATATACGCAGGTACCACAGCTACTGCTCAAATCACGGGGAACGGGCCGCATAGTAGCCTGCCAGCCTCGCGCTGCGCACTGCTGCTGAAAGCGAATCGAACCAAAATGACTAAAAAATGTCGCTATATAGTCCATTATCTTGTCAGGGACAGAGTGTATTCTCCATCCTTTTCCTCTACGCTCACCTTGTAGCCCTGATGCTCTGCATAGCGGGTTACATTTTCCTTAGAAGTATTATTATCTACCATAACCTTATAAGCCTCGGCCTTGCTAGCCATAGCCTGACGAGTTAAAATAACCGGCTCTGGGCAGGATAAGCCTCTTGCATCAATAATTTCCATGTGTGTATCTCCTTATCTTTTAGTATTAAACCAGGCAATAGCCGTGACAACAGCTATACCGAGCACGACAGCAATTTGTCCGTTCAGCGTGGGACCAGCAGCACTAGAGGCCAGGCCAAAATTATGACAAAAGGCAGCGCCAACAATGAGGCCCAAAATCGTGAGGGCGCTATCGGAATTGCCCTCGCCAGCCAGCACCAGCTGACGCATGGGGCAGCCGCCTAAAAGCACGCAGGCAAAGCCAGCCAAAAACAGTCCCAAGACATTCCATAAAGCATCATTATGGGCAATAGGCTGGCCCGCAAAGCCCAGCTTAATAAAGGCAGAGCCCGTCACAGCGCCTAAAAGCATATTGCAAAGAAGGGCAGCTACTACCAGAGAGCCAAAGCCCCACAGCATTTTTGTTTCCTTAAAGAGGACAAAGTCTCTAATGCCAGCAATCATGCAAAAGCGGGTGCGTTGAGCCAGAGCGCCCACAGCCAGACCAGCCAACAGGCTGATAGCAACAGCAGCGTGCTTGGAGCCAGGACCAGCAGCACTAAAGCGAATAAAGGCAGGGCCTAGGGTCACCAGGACCAGCAGCACCACAGCCAGAGCGGGCATAAGACCGCCCTCTACCGGAGTAAGCTTATAGGTACGCTTGAGGCTATAGCCTCGATTGAGGAAAAAGATACCGGCCACAATGCCGCCGACAAAGCCCACAAGACCTACCAGCGCATTGAGATCACCGCCAGCAATGCGCAGCAGCATACGGAAGGGACAGCCGAGGAACATCAGGCAACCAACCATAGCAAAAAAGCCCAGCACAAAACGCGTAAAGGGAGCACTGCCGCCCCGCGGTGCGAATTCCTTATGCACAAGGGCAGCCACAAAGGCACCCAAGATTAAACCGCTTATTTCCGGACGGATATACTGCACCACCTTCGCAGCGTGCAAACCCAAACCGCCAGCAGTATCTCTTAAAAAGCAGGCTATACAAAAGCCCATGTTCGCAGGATTGCCAAAATACACCAGCAGTGAAGCAATTATGCCTACAACCGCTCCTGCACCGATAATTGTCATTTGTTCATTTTTCACAACACAACCTCCCTTAATAAGCTTCCTAATTTTTGTCTGACCGTTTTACAGTTAGCCCATAGCTCAGCTAACGGCTTAAGGCGTGTCACAATGCTTAAGAAGCTTTTACATTATACAGTTATCTTATAGTATAACATTGTTATAATTTTTAAGCTAGCAATATTTAGCAAGCACATTTGCTCTTAAGCATTTTCAAATCAGCATTTGCTAGTTTCTGCTTAGCTTCTTTAACTTTATACACTCACCATTAATTATGCTCATATTTGCCCGCTTATAATTTACAACCACCTTACCATCAGCAATTTTCAAATCAGCCTTTGCTAATATCTGCTTAGCTTCTTTAAATGCCTACGCTCACTATATGCTTTGGCGCTGTCATTTACTCATAATTTATAAACACATTTTATCCAGCTATGATATAATAGAAGAAAACCGTAATCATCTGCGAGGACAACTATGAGTATTTACTTAGACAACGCCAGCACCAGCTTCCCTAAGCCAGTCTGCGTGGCAAAAGCCGTTTATCAATATCTGAGCCAGGAGGGCTATAACATCAACCGTGGTACGGCTACAGGGGCAAGCTCTGTAGCGGCACAGGTTTTTGCTGCCCGTCAGCTGCTCTGTGAGCTGTTTCACGCTGAGGACTGTAAGAATGTAGTATTTACCAAAAATGTCACTGAAGCTCTCAATGTCGTTATCAAGGGTCTGCTCAAGCCGGGGGACCATGTGCTAGTTTCAGCCATGGAGCACAATGCCGTTATGCGGCCCCTAGTAAAGCTTAGCTCTCAGGGCATTAGCTTTAGCCGTATCCCCTGTAATGCAGAAGGGCTTATGGACTGCACGCAACTACAGCACTACCTCAAGCCGAACACCAAGGCCGTTATTATAACCCACGCCAGCAATGTCTGCGGCACCCTGCTGCCTATAGCAGGAGTAGCAGAGTTTTGCCAGCAGCATGGTCTGCACTTTATTCTCGACACTGCCCAAACTGCCGGATTATTTCCCATCGATATGCAAAGGCTCGGCCTTGCTGCCCTCTGCTTTACGGGGCACAAGGGGCTTTTAGGACCTCAGGGCATTGGCGGCTTCATTCTTAGAGAAGACATTATAGGCGAGCTCAGCCCACTCATAGCTGGCGGCACGGGCAGCCTGAGCCATACAGAAAACATTCCCCTCTTTATGCCCGACCGCTTCGAGGCGGGAACGCTGAACCTCCCCGGTATCATCGGCCTCAAGGCGGCCTTAGAGTGGCTTAACGAGCAGGGCATGGATAGCCTGCGCGAGCGAGAGCTAGAGCTGACCCATTATTTTCTGCAGGGCCTAGAGCCGCTAGAGCAGCAGGGCCTCTTGCGCGTAGTAGGTACTAAGGATATGACGAAAAGGACGAGCGTTGTCTCTATTACGACAGAGCGCCTGGACCTAGCGGAGCTAGCCTACGAGCTAGATGCGACCTACGGCATTGCTACGCGCGTAGGACTGCACTGCGCTCCTAACGCTCACAAGACCCTCGGTACCTATCCTACAGGCACGCTACGCTTTTCCTTTGGGTTTCATAATACCAAGGATGAGCTAACTATAGCACTAAAAGCACTAGAAAGCATACTAAGCAAACAATAAAAACGAGGGCGCCTAGCACCCCCGCCTTTAAAAGCTTTCTTTATAAAAATTAGTCTGCTTAGTATTATCCTTATTTTAATAAAGCCTTAATACCAGCAAAGGTTTCAGGACTAATAATGTGCTCGATACGGCAGGCATCCCTTTCGGCAATTTCCATCTCCACGCCCAAATTCTCATGGATGAAGCGCGTGAGGGTAACATGGCGGTCATACACTGCCATAGCCTTCTTTTGGCCCTCCTTGGTCAGCACAATGCGACCATCAGCCTCCATAATAATATAGTTATCGCGCTTTAAAATACTCATGGCACGGCTAACACTAGCCTTGGTAAATTCCATCTCATTGGCAATATCTATGGAGCGCACGCTGCCATTGCGCTTGGTCAGCACCAGGATTGTCTCCAAATAATTCTCGCCAGATTCCAGCAAGGACATTTTTACCTCCCATCCCCGCCTTGTTGTTCGCTTAATAGGACAAAACAGTATCCTTAAGGCGGCAAATGCTGTATAATCATAGGGTGTAGGCTCGACCTTGGCCAAGCCATTGGTTAGCTAAAGTAAACATAAGCCCTAGGTTCGTCAAAACCAGCTTTTGTTAACCCAGTTCACGAGTTTGACAAGGACCATTTTTGCTAACCTTCTATAAAATTTATTGTATCATAATTTGCGATTAATGCAAGGAGAAAATTAAGTATGTTAGATTTTCTGCAGGAAACAACCAGTGTTTGGCAAATCCTTAAAAATACAAAAAAGCCCATTATCCTTTACGGTATGGGCAATGGTGCAGATAAAATTATTGATTGGTGCGAGGCCAACTCCGTGAAGGTGGCTGGCATTTTTGCAACGGATGAATTTGTGCGCTACCAGAGCTTTCGTGGCCTGGTCGTACAAAAATACAGTGATATTATCGAGCAGTTTGGTAAGGATATTCTTATTGTAATTGCCTTTGCCAGCGAAAGGCCAGAGGTGCTGGCCCGCTTCAAAGAGCTTAGCAGCCTGCACGAAACAGTAGCTCCCCATCTGCCCCTGTTTAACGAGCCTCCTGAGGAGCTGGTCAGCAAGAGCTGGCTAGAAAAATACGCAGCAGAGCTAGAGCAGGTTTATGCCCTGCTGGCAGATGAACAATCCCGCAAGGCTTTTGCCGCTATTCTAAATTACAAGCTGAGCGGTAAGCTGAGCTATCTTTTTGCCTACGAAACCCAGCGCCGCGAGGATTTACAAGAGCTGTTTTGCTGGCAAGAAATCAGCAGCTACTTAGACCTGGGCGCCTATAATGGCGATACGGTCGAGGAATTTCTAAGCCTTGCTCATCATCCCCAAACAATTATCGCCGTCGAGCCCGACCGTCGCAACTGCCGCAAGCTCAGGGCAGCAGCTCAGGCCAAAGAGCAGAGCTGGGAAATTCACGAATGTGGCATTTGGAGCGAGGCAGCAGAGCTTTCCTTCTCGGACAGCGGCGGCCGCCAATCCAGCTTCTGCAGCAGTCCTAAAAATACGGTCAGGGTTGACACTATAGATAATATAGTAGGAAAAAGAAAAATCGACTACATCAAAATGGATGTAGAGGGAGCAGAAAAGCAGGCTCTCGCAGGCGGTAGAGCAACCATCACCGAGCAAAGACCGCAAATGTTTATCGCCGCCTATCACTATGACAACGACTTATGGCAGCTACCCCTGCTTATCAAGGAGCTAGTACCAGAGTACAAGCTCTATCTGCGCAAGCATCCCTATGTCCCCTGCTGGGAAATTAACTATATTGTAAGGCTCTAGGTATTTTGAAAAACTATACCTAAGCC
>JAEDNJ010000225.1 GCA_016302525.1 Phascolarctobacterium sp.
AAAATAGTTTTGATAACCTCGCCGATACCACTCGGAGGAGTGTTGGAAACAGCGCTGGTAAGCTTCATAGTTACAGGGAACATGAAGCTGGCAGCTACAGCTACCACAGCAGCCAGCAGCGTACTGAGGGTGTAGAGACCTAAAACGGTCTTGAAGCGAGGGCCAATATTGCCAGTAGCATTAGCCAAAGCGCTGATAATCAGCACAAAGACCAGAATCGGGGCAATACCCTTTAAGAGGCCAACAAAGATGTTGCCGAAAATGCTCACGACACCATTACCAGGCATAACCAGAGCCAACAGAACGCCGATTACCAGACCGACGAAGATGCGCAGTACCAGATTGATATTGCGCCATTGATTAAAAGCAGATAACATAATATTCTTCTCCCTTTCTTTTTTCGCACCCTTTGTCCTCTATCTAAGGACAAGTCCATTCCGTATAGACATTAGTGCATATTAAAGTTATGGAGCCTATTATACTATGTTTATCTCTATTATGCAAGGAATATTTTTATTTTATATTTTGTTTATAAGTTAAATCACTGCTTCTATAAAAAAGAGCAGAAGTTGAACCAATAAGCACAGGCTATTTATGCTCGGCAATATATCTTGCTACATGGATACCGCTGGCAGAAGCATGGGACAGAGAATGAGTTACGCCACTGCCATCGCCAATGAAATAGAGCCCCTTGATAGCGGACTCCAGATTTTCGTCTACCCTAACCTCCATATTATAGAACTTTACCTCTACGCCATAGAGCAGGGTGTCATCATTAGCCGTACCGGGAGCAATTTTATCCAGAGCGTAAATCATTTCGATAATGCCATCAAGAATACGCTTGGGCAATACCAGACTTAAATCGCCGGGAGTAGCAGCCAGTGTGGGATTAACCATGCTCTTAGCCAGCCTTACCTCGGTAGAACGCTTGCCGCGCATGAGGTCGCCAAAGCGCTGTACGATTACCCCACCGCCCAGCATATTAGAAAGGCGGGCAATACTTTCACCGTAGCCGTTGCTGTCGTGGAAGGGCTCAGAAAAATGCTTGGACACCAGCAGGGCAAAGTTCGTATTCTCTGTCTTTTTGTCCTCACCCTCGTAGCTATGGCCGTTTACCGTAATAATACCATTCGTATTTTCATTAACCACCACACCCCTGGGGTTCATGCAGAAGGTACGCACATTATCCTCAAACTGCTTCGTGCGATATACAATCTTGCTTTCATAGAGCTCATCTGTCAAATGCGAGAAGATGAGCGCAGGTAGCTCTACCCTCACCCCTAGGTCTACGCGGTTAGAGAGGGTTTCCAGCTGCAGCCTTTCGCACAGCTCCTGGGTCCATTTGCTGCCGCTACGACCACCAGCAACTATACATTCCTGGCAGGTGTAGCTGCCCGACTTAGCCTCTACCTCAAAGCCAGTCTCAGCCTGAGCAATGCTCAAAACGGGACAATCAAAGAAGAAGCTTACCTTATCTTGTAGAGCTTCATAGAGCTTGCCCAAGACAATATAGTTAATGTCTGTACCGAGGTGGCGCACAGAGGCATCCAAAAGCTGCAGGCCGTTTTGCAGACAGAGCTTTTTCAGGCTCGTACCAGCAGTAGAATATAGCTTCGTACCGCCGCCACCATACTGGCAGTTAATCTCATCTACATACTTCATCAGCTCTAAGGCCTTAGCCTTGCCAATATGCTCATGGAGCGTGCCGCCAAAGTCGTTCGTGATATTGTATTTGCCATCAGAAAAGGCACCTGCACCGCCAAAGCCGCTCATAATCGAGCAGGAAGCACAGTGGATACAGCTTTTAATCTTTACACCATCAATAGGACATTTGCGCTTAGCCAGACTGTGACCAGCCTCGAATACAGCAACCCTTAAAGCAGGCTTGAGCTTGACCAGCTCATAGGCTGCAAAAATACCACCAGGACCAGCGCCAACGATAATAACATCAAAATTACGCATTAAAATCAACCTCTTTCCATAAAAAAACCTAAATAGTCACCCATCTGGACGATAGGCAACCATTTAGGGTGGTTGGTAGAAACGCTTATCCATATTATAAGCTTATATCATTCACTTCATTTTACAATGCACATACCTTTTTTGTCAACAGCATTTGTAAGCTACGCACCTTATTTAAACGAAAGTGTAAATAAGGTGCACTTTATTATTTGTCCAAGCT